>DASVZE010000099.1:0-1549 GCA_036391775.1 Chloroflexota bacterium
ATAGACAGTCTGACCGCTCGATTCCACAATCAATTTGAAATGACGGTGCATGAACCGCATTTGACCGGCCTTTCGCTCTTGCCGGGCATTGGCATGTCAGTTTGAGTACGGAGTGGAGGAACATGAGCATACTTTGTAGGCGCGCCGCTGTACTGCTTGTCATCAGTGCTTTGACGGTGTTTGTGCTGCCGTATCGCGGCGCGGTGCAGGCAGACACGACGGGAGCGGGACAGCTTTTGTCCAATCCGCTGATTCTGAACAACCCGCAAACCGGCGCCACCGTCCAGATGATGCCGACGACCGCATGGCTCGCTCAGAACAGTAAGCCATCCGGTTCGACAGGTGGCGGCACGGGATCGCCTGCACAGGGCGCGCTTCCCTCACCGACATGCACTCTCGGCACGGACAACTCCGCGGGCGATGCACACGTTCTGGTGAACAGCTCATCCACCCAGTATGATTCCCTCGACCTCACGGCGTTCGGCCTATCCAGCAACACTTCTACCATCACCGGGCAGCTATCTGTCCAGAGTCTCAGCAATGGCACTCCAGTGAACGGCACGCCCGCACCCGCCACGCCACAGGTGGCAGGCGGCGCCGATATCTGGTACGCCGTGTGGAACTATGGCGCAACTCCGGGAGTCAAGGGATACTTCCTGGAGGCTCAGTATCCGGGAACACCAACAGATACCGGATATGTCGACAATGCGTCGACGTCCAATCTTCCTGTGGATCTCTCCTGGGGCACAATTGTGACCTCTCCAACGGGCGGCGCGCAGTTCCAACCCGGCGGTCCGGCAACGGGATCCTTCGACACCACAAACAACCGCATCACGATCTCTGCTCCGCTGAGCAGCGTGGGTTCGCCCGCCGCGGGTGCCACTCTGTCGTCACCCTACTCCGCAGGAGACGCTCTCGTTGGAGCTCCTGCCACGGGCGGTCTGCTTGAAACCGCCGACCAGCTATCATCCAGCTCGACGGATTACCACGTGGGCAATGCCGGCACTAACTGTCCCACTCCGAAGGCCGGCTCTACCTCTCCGGGACTGCCGACCAGTGGCAGCACGAGCAACCTTGCCTATTTCGGTGGCCCGGTCGTGCACTCCATCACCAATCACATCATCTGGTGGCTGCCCAAGGCCGGAACGACGACCTACTCCGACGGCAGCGCCTGCACCGTGCCCGCGACTGCCTCTTACTCCTACGAGCAGCCGGTCAGCGGAACGGCGCCGGTGGGCGCACTTCCCGGCGGTCCGAATGGAGATACCGACTACCAATCAATCATCCAGCAGTACTTCCAGGACCTGAGCGGTACAGCGTTCTACAACCTCCTCACGCAGTACGCGGACCAGGAGACCGGAGCCACCGTGAACAATGAGACTCTGGGCGCCAGCTGGACCGACAACTGCGGTTATACGTCGACTCCCAGTACCACAACTGGACCAGTTCCGGGCGGCACAGAGGCTGCGCCTATCTATCAGACGGACATTCAAGCCGAAGTTCAGCGAGCCATCCGGGTCAATCACTGGCCCGATGGTATGGCGAACCA
>DASVZE010000100.1:0-2679 GCA_036391775.1 Chloroflexota bacterium
GAGCAACCTCACTGCCCGGACTACAAGACGTCGTGAAGCGGCTGGCGGATACGCTGGCAACTCGCTACGCGTCGGGCGAGCTGGGAGAGGTACGCGTGATATACAGCCGGTATGTGTCTGTGAGCGAGCATGCGTTGACAGAGGAGCGGCTGCTGCCTCCGGATCTTTCGACCCTGCGCGGGGAGGCGCTACACGACGGACGGAATTACGCTCGGTACCTGCCGGCGGAGGATCTGCTGGATGCTCTGGTCGCGGAGTATGCATTCATTGCTCTCTACCGCACCGCGGCCCAGATGTTCACCAGCGAGCAAGCCGCTCGCCTCGTCGCCATGGACGCCGCCACGCGCAGCGCAGAGCGCATGATGGATACCCTCCTGGCAGAGGAGAACCGCGCACGTCAGGAGGAAGTGACAAACGGTGTGCTGGAGCTGATCGGAGCGCGGTTGGCGTCCGAGAGTCATTGATGCGCTGAAACGCCGTGGGGCCCTGCCCCACGGCGCGCGCTTTGAGTCAGATCTTTCGCTTCAGGCTATGGTGACGTCGGGACTCAGATAGACATCCTGGATGGCGTTGAGCAGCTCGACTCCAACCTCCATCGGCTTCTGGAAGGCCTTGCGTCCGCTGATGAGGCCAGTACCGCCGGCACGCTTGTTGATGACGGCGGTTCTGACCGCCTGCTCCAGATCGTTCTCGCCCGATGGGCCGCCACTGTTGATCAGTCCCGCCCGTCCCATGTAGCAGTTCGCTACCTGATAGCGGCAGAGGTCGATCGGATGATCGGTCGTGAGCTCGCTGTAGACCTTTTTGTGGGTCATGCCGTACTTCTGGCCGTTCTGCGACAGAGCTCCATAGCCGTTGTTGTTCTCGGGTAGTTTCTGCTTGATGATGTCGGCCTCGATGGTCACGCCCAGGTGATTAGCCTGGCCGGTGAGATCGGCGGCCACATGGTAGTCCTTGTCCCGCTTGAACGCGGGATTGCGCAGATAGCACCAGAGGATGGTCGCCAGGCCCAACTCGTGCGCCGCCTGGAAGGCCACGCTGACTTCGGTAATTTGCCGCGTGCTTTCAGGACTGCCGAAGTAGATGGTTGCGCCAATCGCTGCCGCACCCATATTCCACGCCTGCTTCGCCCCGGCGAACATGACCTGGTCGTACTTATTCGGATAGGTCAACAGCTCATTGTGATTGAGCTTCACGATGAAGGGGATCTTGTGCGCGTAGTTGCGGCTTACACTGCCCAACACGCCAAGGGTCGAGGCCACGGCATTGCAGCCACCCTCGATCGCCAGCTTGACGATGTTCTCCGGATCAAAATAGATCGGGTTGGGTGCGAAGCTGGCGCCGGCGCTGTGCTCGATTCCCTGGTCAACAGGCAGGATGCTCACGTATCCTGTGCCGGCGAGCCGGCCGTGATTGAAGATCGCCTGGAGATTGCGGATCGTCTGGCTGTTCCGGTCACCGGAAATGAAAACCCGGTCCAGGAAGTCGGGGCCGGGAAGGTGAAGCATCGATTTGTCGATTGTTCGACACGTATAGGTGAGCAGCGAGTCCGCATCGGCCCCCAGGAGCTCAGTGATGCGTTCGCCGCCTCTGGTTATCGTCACTACCATTGGTATTCCACCTTTCGTTGCTGGTTCTCTCGTGGATGCAGAGCGTAAGGCAACCGCTCCCGGGCGGTTTCGCCCGCTCCATTCGCACCGTAGCGCGATCGCAGCACCGGTGGTATCGGCTAACGAACTGATATTGAGAGCACGAGAGGCTGAATTAAGGTCAAACCGTACGAGACGCCACCACTGCGCGCATTCGCTCCATACATCGAGACATGGTAGTCCGACTCGGCTGCGAGAATTGTTGCTTTGGTGGTCATGGTCTGTATCTCTTTAATGTCCTCGCGCCTGCTTGAGCATCGCGAGCGCTCCGCTCCGCCGCCCAGGAAAGACATGGGTGCCCATTGTGTTCCCGATCATGATGTTCATCGGCATAATGACGAGCACAGAAGCGGGCACCTTGTCCGATTGCTCTCCTTTTATGCTTTCCGATGCGTAGACGATGCGCCGCAAGAGCCAGGTTGCCAGAATCGAGGCAGCTGTGGATGCGGCAACAGAGGCTGCAGCCTGCAAGATTTGTTTCATCTTCTTCTCACTTTCATCTCTGAAGTCGGGAACTCTTTCGGCTCTTCTCTGTCGGCTTGTGTTCAGTCACTGTTCTACCCGGCAGCACTGCTCCCATCACTCTCAATCTAGAGCGCCGTTTCCCGGGTGTACATCGGGAATCACCCCGAGCCGGCAACTAGGGTTCAATCCCTATCACTCGGGGGAACCTGCACTCTTTTCATCAGTGACAGAATGACGAGCACAGCCAGGATCACCATGAGAATGTTCCAGGCGGCGTAGTTGATCATGCCCGGCGTAGTCATCACCCAGCTAAGATCTGCTGCCGTAACCAGGGCCCCAACGACACTCATGATGCCGTTGAGGATGAACGCCCACGCTGTGGCTCTCTCGAGTTTGCTCCCATGGAAAACAGGAGCGACCAGCCAGGTGGCAAGCCCAAACAGCCCCCAGCCCCACATCTCGATCGCCCAGCTCAAGGATCGCGGATTGACAAGAGATAAGGCTCCCACTATGGCGCTGTATTCCGGCCGGTAGTGGGTCAAGAGAGCCGGAATGAATGTTGTCT
>DASVZE010000101.1:0-3691 GCA_036391775.1 Chloroflexota bacterium
CCGGCCTCTGTTGGAGGGAGGAAGGAAGCATCTTTATCGTACGGCTGCCGCATTAGACGATCATTTGAACCACCTAGTAAGAACATTAAAAATGGTGGTTATGCGGCCTGAATCTCTAATAAATGCTCCGCTTCATGGCCAAGACGAGCCTCGCTTCGGAGACCGAAGCCACGCAGCGATCGAATCTGTCCGTCACGGGCTGCCGCTGCCAGCGCCTGGATGGAGTCGATCTTGAGCTCTCGCATCAATCGAATTGCAGTCTTCGGACCCACGCCTGGAACAGTGAGCAAGCTGGTCAGAGGCTCACCGAGATCCTCCAACAGTTCATCGTAGACGCCGAAGTGACCGGTATTAACCAGCTCCCGCAGGTGATTGCTCAGCCGCTGGCCGACACCTGGAATGGGAAGCTTGCTACCTTCGAAGACGTACTCGGCCAGAGGTCGTGGAAGCAATAGAACGCCGAGCGCGGCGCGACGGTATGCCCTCACACGGAATCGGTTCTCACCGAAGATTGAGAGAAGCGACGCAACGTGGAAGAGGACGCGCGCTATCTCGTCATTAGAAACAAAAGGGGTATCGTTGCTCGACATTGGACTATCTCATTTCACTAGTACGCATGTCCTATTATAGTGGGGTGGTGGACATTATGTCTAGCAAAATACCGGCGTAATCGGGCGGTTAGGCGGAGACGTCCGGTCCTGAAGCGTCCGGGTTGTACTCGGCAAAACGCTCCTGAACTGCCTTCGTCAACTGTTGCACCTGGATCTCTGCGCTTCCGAGTAAAGTTTCGGCTCGCTGCGCCAGGTCGGTTCCCCGCCGATAGAGCCCTATAGCTTCCTCCAGAGGCAGATCCGGTCGCTGAAGGCGCTCCACCACTGCCTCCAGCTCAGCGAGAATCTTCTCGAAGTCCGGCGCCTCGCTCAATGTTGGGATACCTTGACCTTGAACTGTCCATCCGCGACCCGCGCCACCAATGACTGCCCCGGCTGGGTTCGTTCCACGCTCTTGATCACGGCTCCCGTTTCTCCATCTGTCAGAACGGCATAACCTCGGCCCAGTATGGCAAGCGGATTGAGGGACTCGAGCCGTAGCCGAGCTGTCTCAGAGCGCATGCGGCGTGCGACCAGGATATTCCGCATTCCCGCCTGCAAGGTAGCAGTTGCAGACTCAGTTCTACGCCGCTGCAAATGAAGACGGTTCTCAGGACTTGCGCGCACGAGCGCCTGATGCAATGACAACAGTCTCCGCTTCTCCAGGCGCAAACGCTGATCAAGTGCCTGAGACGACTGAGCATGGAGCTGCCCGATCTGCTCGACAATGCCTCTTGCATCTGGCACAGCGGCGGCAGCGGCGAGCGACGGTGTGGCAGCTCGCACATCCGCGACTTCATCGACGAGGGAACGGTCCGTCTCGTGACCAATTCCGGCGACGACAGGGATACGCGAGGCGAAGACGGCCCGCGCCAGCCGTTCCTCGTTAAAGGCAGCAAGTTCTTCGGGCGCCCCACCACCTCGGACCAGCAAGATAACATCACAGTCGGTCAACCTGTTGACGATGTCGATCGCCATCGCCATCTCGTCCGCCGCCCCGTCCCCCTGAACTCGAACGCCCGCCTCAATGACCCGAACAAAGGGATACTGTGCGGCAATTCGGTGAAGGACATCGTGGTAGGCCTGGCTTCCGGGTGCAGTCACGAGCGCGATACGTCGCGGAAATCGGGGTAACTGCCGCTTTCTCTCAGGAGCGAACAGGCCCTCCTGCTCCAGTCTTTCCCGCAACCTTGCGAGCTGACGTGCCGCGAGTCCCTCGCCCTGTGGAACGACGCGCTGCACATAGATCTGGCAGCTACCTCTAGGCTCATACACGGTCAAAAAGCCGTGCACGACAACTGATAACCCGGAACGGAGGGTTTCATGCACTCTCTGTGACGCGGCTTCACGGCGAAACAGAACACAGGAGATCTGGCTCTGGCCATCTTTCAAGGAGAAATAGCAGTGCCCGCTTGGCGAGCGAGAAAAGTCGGTCACCTCGCCCGCCACGGAGAGCTGCGTGAGTAGCTCGTCATGCTCCACCAGGTAGCGCAAATATCTGGTCAGGTCACTGACGCGAATCACGCGCGGAACCGGGAGGACGGTATCAGCCATCGACCTCGACCTCAAACAGCACCTGGCCGTATTCGACTGGTTGGCCGTCGGTGACGAAACTCGCGGTTACGACGCCGCTACATCCCGCTTCAACGCTCGTAAGCACATCATGAAGTGCCTCGACTATCCCGACTACCGTCTCATGCTCAACCCGGCTCCCCTCGGATACGAGAGCGGGTTGCCCTGGTCTGGATGCACGGTAAAAAGTTCCGACCAGTGGCGACGTGACCGGAAAGATGGTTGACTCAACAACCTCGGCCAATTCTTTTTTCTCCTGGGCAACATGAGCCGCTTCACGCCCTTGCAGCGGCGCACGGTGGATCCGTACTTCCGTGCTACCCTCTCTGAGCTCAATTGCACGTACATCGCTATCCTGTATAGCATCCAGGAGTGCCGGGAGATAATCCACCAGCGGATCGAGGGAGCCGTCCTCGTGAGATGAGTCCGAGTCGGACACAGTCGTTATGCCCGCTCGATGTACTGACCGGTACGAGTGTCGACCCGGATACGTGTGCCTTCGTTGACAAATAGGGGAACCTGGACGACCTTACCGGTCTCCAGAGTTGCCGGTTTGCTGCCGGCATTCGCAGTATCTCCTTTGAACCCCGGGTCGGTTTGCGATATCTCAAGCTCCACGCTTGCGGGAAGCTCTGCCCCAATGGGTTGATCCTGGTATGTCAACATTTCCAGCGTCTGCCCCTCACGCAGATAGTCCGGAATATCTCCCAGTTGATCCGCGTCCATGGGAGTCTGTTCGTACGTCTCCGTGTCCATGAAGTGGAAGGTTTCACCATCGCGATAGAGATACTGAACCGTCTTCTTGTCGACGATGGCACGGCGGAACTTCTCTCCCGCCTGAAATGTCTTCTCAACAGTGGAGCCCGACTTTACGTTTCGCATCTTCATGCGAACCTGCGCGCTTCCGCGACCCAGTTTGAGATGCGCGTATTCCAGGACGCTCCAGAGGTCACCGTCCAGTTCGATCGTTATACCTCGCTTGAGGTCGCCGGTCGAAATCATCGATTCTTCCCCGTCAATGTTGGTACCGTTGTTGGTTCTGAAGTTGTTCCTGGTACGTGCGGGCAAACGCATGACGCCCGTTTCCCTCGGCCACAAAGTAGAAATATCCGGTTTTGCGCGGATAGATCACCGCCTTGATGCTTGCCAGGCCTGCATTTGCAATGGGACCGGGCGGCAGTCCCATATGTGTGTATGTGTTGTATGGCGATTTAACCGTGTGCGGATCCAGATTGAGGACGGGCCACCAATTTTGGGGTGTTCCGACCGCGTATTGCACCGTCGGATCGGCAAACAGACCCATGTTCGAGTTGAGGCGATTGATATAGACACTGGCAATCACGGGGCGCTCGTCCGGCACTTTGGCTTCGCGTTCCACAATCGACGCTAGTGTGAGCACACGGTACATGTTCCAACGCTGCTTTGCCAGCGCCTGCTGCATGGCCGGCGTTATCGACGATTGAAGAGTCGCGATCATCAGACGGATAAACTGCCGCGGACTGTAGTGAGGCGGCACCTTATACGTATTC
>DASVZE010000102.1:0-7799 GCA_036391775.1 Chloroflexota bacterium
TCTTGTGGGAGCAGTGCGCGCTACCGTATGTTGCGCAGCGCAGCGAAATCGACTTGCTTCATAGTCCAGTTAACGTCGCACCGCTCTTAACTGATTTGCCGACGGTGGTCACGGTCCACGATCTGGCTTTCATTCGCCACCCAGAGAGGTTCCATCGAGCCAAGGCTGGATACTTGCGATCTGCGGTACGGCTCTCTCTTGCGCGGGCGGCACGCGTCATCGCGGTATCTCGATCTACCGCGTCCGACATATCCAATAACTTCGACGTGCCGGAGCAGCGAATCGATGTGGTGTATTCCGGTGTGGCATCCGTCTTCAAACCACTGGACGGGGAAAGTAAGAGACGCTTTAACTCGTCTCATTTTGGAGGCCGCCCGTACATATTGCACGTCGGAACACTGGAGCCAAGAAAGAACATCGACGTTCTACTGCGCTCTTTTGCTCGAGTGCGCGCGCAGCAGGACCTGCCACACGTGCTGGCCCTGGCGGGCGCGCCAGGATGGATGTATGAAGATCTCCCTGCCTTAACAGCAAAATTGGGTCTTGAGGAGCACGTGGTCTTCGCCGGATATGTGCCGCCAAGCGATCTGCCCCTCTGGTATAATTGCGCCGACTTCTTTGCCTATCCATCGGCGTACGAGGGATTCGGTCTGCCTGTTCTGGAGGCCATGGCCTGTGGCGTACCCGTAATTACGTCTGCTTCCAGCGCTTTGCAGGAGCTGGCGAGTGATGCTTGCCTAACCACAACACCCGGATCCGAGGAGGAGTTGGCTGAAGCGATGACGCTGCTTCTAGACAACCGCGACTTAGCCGCATCTTTGCGTGACAAAGGCTTGAGGCGGTCTCAGGGTTTTACCTGGGAAGCGACGGCTCGGAATACGGCGCGCGTGTACGGGCAGGTCCTGCGGGAACAAGCCACGTGACGGTTGTCCGCCAGTCGGTCGACGCGCCCACGGGCGCCAGGCTCCTTTCGAGCCGAAAAATCGTCCCGATCGTGGTCGTGGTCTGTGACAGCGTCATGATTTACAGTGCGTTTGTCCTGGCGTACTGGGTTAGATATGCGCTGAAGGTTGGACCGCACATCCAGGAAAGCGTTTCGTTTTCGGGGTATCAGCCGGTCGCTCTATTTCTCCTGGGAATCATGATTCCTCTCCTGGCGGTCAAGGGCGCGTACCGAAGCAGATTGAGCCGTGATGTAGTTGACGAGGCCGGCCTGATCTTCAGTACTGCAACGATTACGGTTGCGTCCATCGTCGTGATCACTGCGATGCTCCATGACTATCAGTACTCCCGCGGCGTCATTCTGTACGTCTGGGTCCTTGTCATCGCAATGGTTGTGCTGGGCCGGGCACTTTTCAGAAGCGTGCAGGGAGCTTGCTTCCGATACGGCATTGGAGTGAGACGCCTTCTGGTGGTCGGTACCGGTGACGTCGCAAAGATGGTAATGCAAAGTGTCGTCGCGCGAACGGACCTGGGGTACCGACTCGTCGGGTTTGTTGCTCACCGTGGTGCCACTCAGGTAGAGGATTTTGGCCGGTTTCGAGCATTGGGAACGGTTGCCGACGTGCCCGCCCTGGTGGAAGACCGCCTGATCGATGAAGTCATCATCGCGCTGCCGGCGTCTGCTCACGAGGAAGTATGGCCCGTCCTCTCGTTGTGTGAGAGGCATGGCGTGAGTCTAAAGCTGGTTCCTGACCTTTTTGAGATGAGCCTTAGCCGCGTCGAGGTCGACGATATTGCCGGCATTCCGCTGCTTGACGTTCAGGAACGGCCGCTCCGCCGTATCGCCAGAGCCGCAAAGCGCGTCACGGACATTCTGGTAGCGGGGCTGGTGGGATTGATCTGCCTGCCATTCCTTCTGGTTCTTGGGGCGCTCATTCGTCTTGAAAACCCGGGCCCTGCTCTCCTCCGACAAGTACGGGTGGGCAAGGATGGACGGCGGTTTACGTGCCTGAAACTTCGAACGATGCGTCCGGACGCGGCATTGCTGCAAACGGAGCTCGAAGGCCAGAACGAATCACGTGGCCCACTTTTCAAAATGCGAGACGATCCCAGATGCACGCGGATCGGGCGATACGTCCGCCGCTGGAGCCTGGACGAGCTGCCCCAGCTCTGGAATGTTGTGAAGGGGGACATGAGCCTTGTGGGACCGAGGCCGCCACTTCCGAGCGAAGTCGAGCGCTACGACGAGCGGCATCTCCGCAGGCTTGAGATCCACCCGGGTATGACCGGTATCTGGCAGGTGAGTGGACGAAGTGACCTGCCTTTTGACGAGATGGTCATGATGGATATCTACTACGTCGACAACTGGTCTATCGCGCTCGATATTCGAATCCTGATCAGGACGATACTGGCCGTGATGACCCGGCACGGGGCGTATTAGCCGGTGGAGTGGACGGCGTACCTGGCCATCTTCCGCCGGCGATGGCTTCTCATCCTCTTTGTGGTTGCCCTGGATGTCACTGCTGTGGGGTACCTCTATGCCAAAACTGCGCGGCATCCGGGGTACCAAGCATGCCTGACTCTGTATGTAGCGGACGTATCGTCTCCATCGTTAATTGCCGCCACCGACACGAGCCTGCAAAATTCCGGTGCTCTGCTAGCAGGCGAGACAGCCGCCAACTTCTTTGGCGATGACATTCTGGACGTCGCCCAAAGCTCAAAGGTGAGCGATTTCATGGCACGCTACGCGGCTTCGCATGCGCCTGCCCAAGCATCCGCGTCATTTGGAGGATCAGTGAGCGGGGCGCGAAAAGACCGAACCGTGAACCTATGCGTGGCTAATTCAAACGAGGCTGCGGCTCTCGCGGGAGCGCAGGCCCTCGGCGTGGCCATGACGAGCCGGCGTGCAACGTTCATAGGAAGAAATATGGCTCGCCGCACATTTGTGCAGGTAGTGTCAGTCCCGACGGCCGCTCTAATGTCGACCTCGCACGAGAAGGTGTCCGCACTGCTACGATTGATTCTCGGCGTGTTGGTCGCCCTGGGCCTGGCGATCTTGTGGGATGTGATTGACCCGTCTGTGCGAGACGAAAGAGACGCGGCACGCGCGGCAAATGTACCGGTACTTGCCACTTTGTAGTGGTTGCAAGTCGAACCCAATCCTGGTGACGCCATGAAGAATCTCTTCCGGACGGAAACGGGTAACCCTCTCTCCATGCTCTTTGCCCGCCTTCAGACTCTGGCTCCACAGGCACGCACCGTACTGATCGCCTCGATTCGGCTCGAGGTCCCGCCACGCGCCATTGTCGGCGCGCTCGCACAACAGGCTGAACACGCTCAGCAGCCATTTCGCATCCTTGCCCTCAAAGATGATGCTGGGCCACATAGTAACCGGCCTGCCAACAGCGAGAAAGAGCCGGAGCTAATTGCGGCAGGCTCAGTAGATGGAGTGCGCGAAGCTCTCAACGCGTTCAACGGCTGGACATTTGTTCAGGGCGGATCTCTCCTTACGTCTCCCTCTACTCTCCGTGCGGCGGCCGCCTGTGATGGCACTCTCATTGTCGTGGCGCGCAGGCGCGACATGCGATCCGATGTCGAGGAAGCCTCGAGCGAGATTCGCCGGACCGGAGGGGCTATTCTAGGAGTGGTGTTCGCGGTATAAGGCTGACTCTGCGCTACTCGGGTTCGGGCCCCCGGCCGTCATAAAGCAGCAGTCGAACTTCGTCAAGTAGACGGCTCGCCACTTTCTTCTTGGACATCATAGGCATCTCCACGACGCGGTCGGGCAAGACAAAAGCCACCTGATTGTTGTCCGCGCCAAAGGGATCTTGATCGTCGCTGATAGCGTTGGCAACGACCATGTTCAAGCGCTTGCGCTGCAGCTTCCGGCGAGCCGCCCCCAGCAAATCCTCGGACTCCAGGGCAAAACCAATATGAATCGCTCGAGGAGCTGCCAGCGCTGCCGCAGCGGCAATATCCTCGGTGGGGGCAAGGTCGAGCGTCCATTCTCCGTTCCGTTTGACCTTCTTCTCGTTAAGCTCAACCGGCCGGAAGTCGGCAACGGCCGCGGCCATGACAAACACGTCCTGATCCCCGGCGCGACGTAAGACTGCTTCCCTCATTTCGTCCGTCGATTCCACGTTGACTACTTCGGCCACCGAAGGAAAGGGCAACGACGTAGGTCCTGTGATCAGCGTCACTCGCGCGCCTCGAGAAGAAGCCTCCTCCGCGACGGCATATCCCATCTTTCCGGAGCTTCTGTTGCCGATATAGCGCACCGGATCTATGGCCTCACGCGTTGGTCCGGCGGTTACCAGCACGCGAAAGTCCTTCAGGTCCGATTTCGACCGCAACCTGTGACCAATTTCGTCTCCGATCACCTGTGGCTCAGCCATTCGTCCCAACCCGGAAATTCCTGATGCGAGTCTTCCCGTCTCGGGCCCTACAAATAGATATCCGCGGACCTTAAGCCGTCCAACATGTTCCTGCGTAACAGCGTTCGTCCACATCTGCGTTTCCATAGCCGGAGCCAGTATCACGGGACTTGTCGCGGCCAAAAGCACGGCCCCGAGGAGGTCGTCCGCCAGGCCGAGTGAAAGCCTGGCGAGGCTATGAGCGGTCGCTGGGGCGACGACGATTAAATCTGCCCATCGTGCAAGCTCGAGATGTCCCATGCGAGACGTACCGGGCTGCTCGTCCCAGATGTCCCGGGCAACGGGATTTGCGGTCAGCGCTTCAAATGTCAGCGCGGACACAAAGCGAGAAGCATCCAACGTCAAGATGACGCGGACTTCGTGGCCATCCTTGATCAGGTTGCTCGCCACGGTGGCTGCTTTGTATGCGGCGATGCTACCTGTTACCCCAAGCACAATTCTGGCAGGCATAATTACCCCTCAACCCTTGACCGTTTGGCTGAAAAATAGCTACAATTGCTGCTGTGGGTGTGTTGGCCGGGACAGCGTTCCCGGCTTTATTTTGCGGAGGTTTCCTTTCATGGTTAAAGAAGTCAAGATACCTGCGCAGCAAGATCCGACCAATTCCGGCCTGGTACGAACGCTAACAATCATGGCAAGTGGCCTCACGACAGCCAGTTTGCTCGTCAATCTGATGTTACAGGTGGCTTCCTTTCTCAAGAAGCGCCCAGTCCAACCGGACCAGCGCGACAAATTGCAGGCAGCAGGCCTCACACTCACTGTGTTACGGACCCTACCGGGTCTCATTAAGCAAGTTCGTCTGTTCGCTGACCAAGTTAGGCGAGCAGCATAAGTAGAGGTACATTTCCGACATGAAACCAGGTATTCACCCCGAGTACGTCGATGCGACGGCTGTATGCTCCTGCGGCAACACCTTCCAAACGCGATCCACCAGACCATCACTGCGAGTCGATGTCTGCTCTAATTGTCACCCGTTTTACACGGGCACGCAGAGAATTGTGGACTCCGCCGGTCAGGTTGAGCGATTCCGCCGGCGGTTCAAGATTCAACAGTAATCACATTCCGGCCGGTACGGCTGGTACAGTGTGATAATGCGTCAACCAGAGAACACGGGGGGTCGAAAAGAGGCTCCTCGTTTTCTTGTTCTAATTTCGAAGGTCAGTGCCCAACTTTTACTACGGCGGCCAGGCAGTCATCGAAGGCGTCATGATGCGTGGGCAGAGGCAAGCCACGGTCGTGGTGCGCCGGCGTGACGGTACGCTGCTTTCACGCACGGAGATCTTGCCCGCGTCTCTCTATCGGTCCTGGTTTGCCCGAAGGCCGTTTGTCCGGGGGCTTGTCGCGCTGTGGGAGATGCTCATTCTAGGAACCAGATTGATGCTCTTCTCCGCCATGGTCCAGGCCGGTGGTGAGTCTGAGCGAGAGATTCCGCGTCGCCTGGTGTTTCTCATGCTTGGAATTTCGCTTGCTTTTGTCCTGGGCGTGTTTTTTCTGCTCCCATACCTGGCGGCTGCCGGCCACGTCGGAGTCCGATCCGGGTCGCTAGCCGGAAGCGCATTGGAAGGTGTCCTTCGACTTGCACTCTTTATTGGTTACCTGGGATTGGTGGGGCGATTAGAACGAATGAAGCAGGTGTTCCAATATCATGGCGCCGAGCATAAAACTGTCAATGCATATGAGCATAATATGCCTCTGACGCCTCAGTGGGTGCAGCGACAAAGTATTGTGCACGTCAGGTGTGGTACCGCTTTCTTACTATGGGTCGTCGTGGTATCTATCTTTGTTTTCGCGCTTCTCGGCCATCTGCCATTCTTGGTGAACGTTGCGGCTCGTGTGGTTTTGGTGCCTCTTATCGCGGCCGGATGTTATGAGATTCTGCGTCTCGCGGCACGCTTCTACCATGTGAGATTGGTACGCGCCGTGATGCAGCCCGGCTTGTGGCTGCAGCGCTTGACCACCCGCGAGCCCACAGATGCCCAGGTCGAAGTCGCGATTGCGGCACTGTTGCCGGTCCTTGCTGCCGATGGACAGGCTCACCGGACTGACGCCGCCCGACTAGAGATAGCTGTTTACCCTGAGAACAGTTCCGTGGGATTACCCAGCTAATTAGACATGCTTGACCGCTTACAGTCGCTCGAAGACCGCTATGAGGAGCTTGGGGAACTGATGTCTCGGCCCGGGGTCATGGAGGACATGGGACAGCTCCAGCGCTATGCCAAGGAACACTCCGATCTCGAAACTATCGTTTCCCATTTCCGGCAGTTGAAGCGCATTGACGTGGGAATCGAGGAGGCGCGCGAGCTGCTTGCTGACGGAGCGCAAGAAGAGCCCGAGCTGCGCGAACTTGCCCGCGAGGAGCTAAGGAGTCTGGAGGAGGCGCGCGAGGAGCAAGTCGACTTCTTGAAGAAAGCGCTTGTCCCCAAGGATCCCACCGACGACAAGAGCGCGATCGTCGAGATTCGTGCGGCTGCGGGCGGCGAAGAAGCGGCGCTATTCGCCCGGGAGCTTTTTCGTATGTATACCCTGTACTCGGAGCAACAGAACTGGCGCACCGAGATCCTCGATGCCAACGAGACGGGAATCGGTGGCTTCAAAGAAATCATATTCGAGGTGTCTGGAAAGGGTGCGTTCGGAAAAATGAAGTACGAAAGCGGCGTGCATCGAGTGCAGCGGGTACCTACCACTGAATCCGGCGGCCGCATTCATACTTCGACAGCCACCGTTATCGTCATGCCGGAGGTCGAAGAATTCGACATTGAAATCAAACCCGAGGATCTTCGCATTGATGTATACCGGTCGACTGGTCACGGCGGCCAGGGAGTCAACACGACGGATAGCGCTGTTCGAATTACGCACCTTCCCACTGGTATGGTCGTCACCTGTCAGAACGAACGGTCACAGCTGAAGAACAAAGCAAGCGCGCTCTCAGTGCTCCGTGCTCGCCTCTATGACATGGAGGAGGAAAAGCGCCAGAAGGAATTGGGCGCCGCGCGTAAGTCCCAGGTGCAGACGGGCGACAGAAGCGAGAAGATCCGCACCTACAACTTTCCGCAAGACAGGCTGACGGACCATCGGATCGGTCTCACAGTTCACAGCCTTCCTTCGATCCTCAATGGGGCGATCGGACCCGTCATCGATCAGCTCGTGATGTTGGACCAAAAACAGAAACTCGCCGACGAGTAACGAACTGCTCATGTCAACCGCGTGTCCGGAAGTGCTGGGCGAGGCTGCAAAATGGGCAAGTATGACGCTATCTCCGTCAGCAACGGCATCCCTGGATGCACAGTTGATTCTCGCCTTCACACTCGATCGAACCCGTTCCTGGGTCATTGCCCACGGGGACACTCACCTGACACTCGCGCAGCGTGAGCAGCTCGATGAACGCGTGCGCCGCAGGATGCTTGGGGAGCCGATCGCTTATAT
>DASVZE010000103.1:0-7299 GCA_036391775.1 Chloroflexota bacterium
CTGGACGTCACGGCTGAAGCGAGGCGCCTGCTGGTGCGTGGACTGGTCGCCATGGTCCGCTCCGGCGAAAGACTTGCCGCCCCGGATGAGACTGGACCTTCCCCGCTTTCAGTAGTATCATAATTTCGATAAAGTCCGGAACCTCGGAGACCAGAACGATGAAGGCGCACGGCCCGCTTCATCCATGGTGTGCTTTGATCGTGCTGCTCACCGCCTTCATCGTTCTCTCGGGTTCTGGCGTCGGTTCTCCACCAACGCTGGCTGCCGGCGCGGCGAGCCTGAATAACGCGCCACCGTCGGCCGCCTCAATTGCAGCGCGTCCGGTTCTGGCGTTTTATTACACCTGGTATCACCCCAGCTCGTTTTGCCGGTGCCAGATGTCCGATCTTCCGACAACACGATACGAGTCAAGCGATGTCGCAACCATCGATCGCCAGATAATCCAGGCAAGTCAGGCGGGCATCACCGGTTTCATTACGTCCTGGCCCGGCCCCGGCAACACACAGGACACCAACCTGGCCACTCTTTTCGCTCGCGCCGCTGTGTACCAGCGAAAGACGGGCATCCGCTTCGTGTCCTCCATCTATATCGAAAGCGACATGCCGGGGATCCAGAACAATCTGGTCGGAGCCATGCAGTATGTAATCCGGCACTACACCAACGACCCGCATTTCTTCCGCTGGCAGGGCAAACCGGTTATCTTCATCTGGCATCCCATCGGGAACGGGCGCACTTTGTCGACCTGGGCCACTGTGCGCCGCCGCGTCGATCCCGGACACCACTTGCTCTGGTTGGCGGAAGGCACGGACACCAGCGTGCTGAGCGTGTTCGACGGCCTGCACCTTTTCAGCGCCGCATACTGGGGGCTGCTCAACGGCACGATTGTCAGTGTCGATCAGTCTTTCCGCTCACGGATCGACGCCTACAACGCTGCCCACGGCACGCACAAGCTCTGGGTGGCCGGCGTGCAGGCTGGATATGATGATACTCGCGTGCCCGGCCGGACCGGGACGTACCGCGTTCCACGGAACAACGGCGCCACGTATCGTGCGAGCTGGCAGGGGGCCATACACAGCAGGCCGGACTGGATCTCGATCAGTACGTTTAACGAGTGGTTCGAGGGATCAATGATCGAGCCCAGCGTGAGCTACGGCAATCTCTATCTCAACCTGACAAAGCAGCTCAGCACGCAGTGGCGCCGGACGTAGACTCGAGGCTGGTCACTTCTCTGTCGCCCTGGTCAAAGCCGAGTGCGTCATCGCCACGCGTTGTACCGTAACTGTACGGCCGGTGCCGGCTCGACTCGACAGCGCATCCTGAGCTTGCCCATCAATTCAAGCCGCGTTCCAGATTCCTCGATGCCACCGTACGGATAGCCGAGTCAAGGGTCAAGGCTGGAACCCTTACCATGCTTATTGACATATTCGGCCACGTGCGGATATTGTAGCCTCATATATGCGCCGTTCCGGCCCTTTGAGATACAGAAGAGGGAGTTCATGATCCACCTGCTTCCCTATCAGATTCCATGGTTTGTTTCCGGCCCGGCCATCGGCTTGCTGGTGGTTGGGCTCTACGCTCTGGTGAATCGGCCACTGGGCGCGTCGGGCGCCTATGTCCAGACCATAGAGTTCTTTCGGGGCGGCGTGGTAGCCGAGCCCTGGCGCGTCTGGTATCTGGCCGGCATCCTCGCCGGTGGGTTGGCCGCGGCCTTGCTGCGCGGTGGCCCCATCACGGGCTTTGCCTATGGACCGCTGGGGCACGCGCTGCCGATGATCTTGCTGGTCCCGGTTCTCTTTGGCGCCGGTACGCTGATGGGCTATGGTGCGCGCTGGATGGGCGGTTGCACCTCGGGACACGGCATCTGCGGCACGTCCGCACTCTCGCCGGCCAGCATTGCTGCTACCAGTACATTCTTCGGAACCGCGATCGTGGTATCCGTTGCTCTGGATCTTGTCACAGGAGGCGCACTGTGAACCGCCTGGGATTCGCTTTCGGAATGGCTTTTGGGTTCTTTATCGACGCGGCTCGCATGAGCGATCCCGGCATCATTCACAAGGCGCTCCTCTTTCAGAGCGCGTACATGTTCTTGATGATGGGGTCGGCCGTGGCGGTGGCCATGCCACTGCTTCTTTTCTTGAAGCGTAAAAGCTGGACGACGCCGCTGGGTGGCCCACTCTCGATCAAGCCGGCGAAGATCGAGCGGAAGCACATTTACGGCGGCATGGTATTCGGTACCGGATGGGCTGTTGCTTGCACCTGTCCCGCGCCGGCTCTTACCATGCTCGGCTCCGGTGGAGTCCTCGGTCTTTTCGTGGTGGCCGGACTGTTCTTTGGGTTGCGCTTGCGCGACGTGGTGACCGAGCGGTCCCAGGAACGAGCAGTCGCTCCGGCACGGTCGCCGGAACCGTCGCACCTTCCAGCCGGCGCGGTCGCCGATCTCTAGAGAACATCTCGCCGGGTCAAGAGTGACCTGGTAGCGGCACGTCGCCAGCGATTACCCCCGGGATCTCGCCACCTCCAAATGTGCGCAGTGTGCTGCCGGTTGAGATCGCCTTATCCGTGCTACGCGTGGCGGCCGGAAAAGTTATATAGAGAAGGTACGAACCTCGACCGGACTCAGCGGGAGGATTGCAGTGAAAGCAACAGGGCTGCGCACAGAGAACAGTGTCACTGTTCGGGACCTGAACAAGAATGGCATCCTGGACCCCTATGAAGATCCGAGCCGCCCCATCGAGGAGCGGGTTGAGGATTTGCTTTCTCGCATGACACTGGAAGAGAAGGCGGGGATGATGTTCCACACGGTGGCTATCGTCAACCCCAAAGGCGGTCCTTTTCCCGGTCTACTCTCGACCGAGGAGCTGGTACTCAGCCGCCTGATGAATCATTTCAATATTTTTGGCGGCGACGAGCCGCGGAAGATGGCCGAGTGGAACAACGATCTCCAGAAGACAGCCGAAGGGACCCGCCTCGGCATCCCGGTCACTATCTCCACCGATCCTCGCCACGCTTTCACCGATAACCCGGCGACCAGTATGTCTGCCGGCGCATTCTCCGTCTGGCCCGAGCCCATCGGCCTGGCGGCGGCCGGCGATCCCGCGCTCGTCCAGCAGTTCGGGGATATTGCCCGCCAGGAGTATCTCGCTGTCGGTATCCGTGTCGCGCTTCATCCCATGGCGGATCTTGCCACCGAGCCGCGCTGGGCGCGGATTGCCGGCACCTTCGGAGAGGACGCCGACCTCGCCTCGCGGATGGTCACCGCCTACATCCGGGGCTTTCAGGGAGAGACGCTGGGGCGGCAGAGCGTCTTTTGCATGACCAAGCATTTCCCGGGTGGTGGGCCGCAGAAAGATGGAGAAGATCCCCATTTCCCCTACGGGCGAGAGCAGATCTATCCGGGAGACAACTTTGACTATCATCTCATTCCTTTTGAAGCCGCCTTCGCGGCCGGAACCGCTCAGATCATGCCCTATTACGGCATGCCCATCGGGCTTCCTCTCGAGGAGGTCGCCTTCGGCTTCAACCGCGACGTCATTACCGGCCTGCTACGCGAGAAGTATCGCTTCGACGGCGTCATCTGCACCGACTGGAGCCTGCTGTCGGATCACGAGATAGCGGGAGAGACAATGGCGGCTCGCGCCTGGGGAGTCGAGCATCTCAGCCGCCCCGAACGTGCCCATAAAGCATTGAATGCCGGTGTCGACCAATTCGGCGGGGAGGCTTGCCCCGAGATCGTGGTCGAGCTGGTACGCGGCGGCCGGATCTCGGAGGCCAGAATCGACCAATCCATTCGCCGGTTGCTTCGAGACAAGTTCCGCTCGGGTCTGTTTGACGACCCATATGTGGACCCCGACGCCGCCGAGCAGATCGTCGGAAACGACCGCTTCCGCCAGGCGGGTGAGGTGGCCCAACGCAAGTCGATCGTTCTGCTGCGCAATGCCCAGGCTGCGGGACGTCGCACCTTACCGCTCGGAGACAGGCCAAGGATGTACGTCGAGAACGTCGATCCCGAGGTTGCCGCCGCATATGGCGAGATCGTCTCTGATGTCCAGAGCTCCGACGTGGCAATCCTGCGTCTCAAGGCCCCGTATGAGCACCGCGATAGCAGCTTCCTGGAGCGGATCTTCCACGCCGGTGACCTGAGCTTCGCAGACGATGAGCTGGGTCGAATCACGCGGATTCTGGAAAAGGTTCCTACCATCGTGGATATCTATCTGGACCGTCCGGCTGTCATCCCCCAGCTCGCGGCCCAGAGTGCGGCGTTGCTCGCCAGCTTCGGTGCCGGTGACTCCGCCGTCCTGGACGTCGTCTTTGGGCGACATGCTCCATCCGGCAAGCTCCCATTCGAGCTTCCGTCGTCGATGGACGCGGTCCGAAGACAGCAATCGGATGTGCCCCATGATTCCGACAGGCCACTGTATCCGTTTGGACATGGGCTGACATACTGAGCGCTGTCCTCATACTGTGCGTCGGGAATGAATCCGGCGCCTTGGCGCAACGAGCTAAGCCCATGGTGCACTCGCGGCCCAGATATCCGTAGGGCGGGGAGCGCGGAGTGTAGCGGATCAGTGTCCCGCGATACGACCCTTACCCTTCATAGCCTGATACGCATACTGTCACAAAATGCGCGCCCGCGGTGCTTTCAATGTGAGCTCGGGTGGAGCGAAAGTCCTGCGGGACCGTGCCTGGACAAAGGCTGCCCGGGGAGTTCGTCTCATGGAGTACAACCTGACCAGGCGAGTATCAGCCATCTGATCGTTCCAGGAGTAGCGCTGTGGCCACGGAAATTGGAACCGCTCCACGGACGGGGAAATCCGCAGACACCAACGAACCTGCTATTGAAACCGTCGGACTGACCAAACGCTACGGCGAGATTCTGGCGGTCGACGGGCTGAACCTCCGAGTCGAGCGCGGAGAGATCTTTGGCTTTCTGGGGCCTAATGGCGCCGGCAAAACAACGACCATGCGCATGATGCTGGGCTTGATCCGTCCAACAGCAGGCAGCGCTCGCTTGCTCGGCATGGATGTGGAAACAAACCTGCCCGCGATTCTCGAGCGCACCGGTTCCATCATCGAGAATCCAACCTTCTATCCGTATCTCTCAGGCCGGGACAATCTGCGTGCAGCGGCTCGCCTCTCGGGCATTGCGGAGACAGGCATCCCTGGCATCCTTGATCTGATGGACCTCACGGGAGCGGCAGACCGTAAGTTCAAGACCTATTCACTGGGCATGAAGCAGCGATTGGCGGTCGGGGCGGCTCTGCTCCACCAGCCCGATCTGCTCATCCTGGACGAGCCGGCCAACGGTCTTGATCCAGCCGGTATCGTCGAGATGCGAGCGCTGATGCGACGTCTCAAGAATGAGGGGCATACCGTCTTGATCTCCAGCCATGTGCTGCACGAGATCGAGCAGATCTGCGACCGCATTGTGATTCTCAATCGCGGACGTATCGTGGTTCAGGGTCGAGTGGGCGACTTACTGGGTAGCCGCGATGCCATCGAGCTTCGTATCAGCCAGCCGGAAGAGGCTCGCCGCGTGCTGGCCGGCGTTCCATGGGTACGCGATGTGTCGGCGGAGGGTGACGACATCTTGATCGTGGCGGCGCCGCTGGATCGGGCGGCCGAAGTCAACGCTCTGCTGGCACGCCATGAGCTCTTCGCCTCCGGTATCCGGCCGCGCGAGCGGAGCCTGGAACAGTACTTCCTCGACGTCACGGGAGACGAGAAATGACCGCGTACCTCTCGTTTGAATGGCTCAAGCTCTCGAAGCGCTGGATGCCGCGCATCATCTTGATTCTGCTGCTGGGACTCCTCGCCGTTGGATTCTGGGGCCAGGGCTCTCGCGGCGAGACGCCCGTCAATCTCTTTTTGCCGCGCGGCGTCCTGTCGGCCCTGGTCTACTCTGCCCTGTTCGCGCCGTTCTTCTGGCCGGTTCTGGGTGGAAGCTGGTCCGGAAATGAATACGGTTGGGGCACCATCCGCATGGTGCTCACGCGCCGGCCACACCGGATCGAGCAAGCTCTGGCAGCCTTGATCGTCCTGCTGGTCGGACTTGTCATCGCCCTGATAGGGGTTCTGCTGGTGGGCGTCGTGGCGGGTGCTCTGGTTGGCGTGCTGACCGGGAACAGCGCCTACGTCTCGGGGGTACTCACCGGATCGTTCGCCGGCACGCTGATCAAGACGTTTCTCGCCGCCTGGTATGTGGGCGCCTTTTATCTGATCCTGTCGTACGCCTGCGCCACCATTTTCCGTTCCGCGGCCGTCGGCATCGGAGCCGCCATCGGCTCTTCCCTGGCAGAATTCGTCTTGCGGCGCATCTTCATCGACCTGGGTGGTTTCTGGGCGACAATCGCCAACCACTTCCCGGTCCTGTATACCAGCGACCTCGCCACGCGCGTGGCCTCGGCCGGCCTGGTTCCCGGCTACAGACCAACCTATGATCCCGCCTCGCCTGGAATACAGGAGTCGCTGATCGCGCTCGGCATCTTTATCGCGGTGTTACTCGTGGCCACCGTCGGTACGGTTCGCGCGCGGGACATTACGGCGTAGCTCCCTAGCGGAAGTGCCGTCTCCAGCGTCGCGGATCCTACTACATCGGGCGCATATGACGGACCTCTCCAGTGAAGTGAGACGGATTAACTGACGAGAAGTAACACGATTCGATTGTTCCTACCCCTTTACAGGTATAGACTGGGAAGCATAGCCGTGGCCGCAAAGTCGGACGGGAATCTGGACGTGCGCTACAAGCACGACGGGGATGAGGAGGCGCCATGGTCTGAGTTCGTACCACCGTGTGATGAGCTTATCTCACAAGAAGGCGGCTTCGGATGAATGTACCCATCTCCCTCATCGTCAACGGCCGGCAGCATCAGGCTGAAGTCGAGCCTCGGCTGCTCCTGGTCCATTTCCTCCGCGACAATCTCAGCCTGACGGGAACTCATATCGGCTGCGATACCACCAGCTGCGGCGCCTGTACCATCTTGATGGATGGGGAGGCGGTCAAGTCGTGTAACGTGCTGGCAGTCCAGGCGAATGGACACGAGTTGACTACCATCGAAGGCATGGCGCAGAAAGGAAATCTACATCCATTGCAGGAGGCATTCTGGAGCGAGCATGGCCTGCAATGCGGCTTTTGCACCCCCGGGATGATCATGGCCAGCGCAGGCCTGTTGAAGCGCAATCCCAACCCAACGGTCGACGAGATTCGCCTTGGACTCGAAGGCAATATCTGCCGCTGTACCGGGTATCAGAACATTATCAAGGCCGTGCAGGTCGCCGCGCAGCACATGGGGGTTGCGGACG
>DASVZE010000104.1:0-4620 GCA_036391775.1 Chloroflexota bacterium
ACCCGCTCTGCTCTTCCCAGCGCTCGACACCAAACGAGGGGCCGTGACCGATGATGAAGTTCGCCGCAGGCTTGATGTGGTTCTGATAGAGAGCAGATCCGGTCATTCCCATCTGATACGCCATGATGATGGGATAGCTGGCTTCATCGAGCTGGGTGCCGAAGCTGTCCGGCGCGGTCTTGCCGTTGAGCAAGCTGTTTCGTGGCATGGAGCCGTCTGTCTGCTGCTGGTGGTCGAACAGGAAATTCACGGCATCGCGTGCCGACTGCACGTCGCCGTCCGCCATCAGACCGGTCCAGGTTTCATAGAGGTCGCGAGCGAAGACTTCGCGATAGGATCCGAAGAAGGTGTTGTCGGGATCGCCCGCCGATACGGCCTGACCCCAGGGTGAGGCTAGACTGGCGACGAAGGCACCGGGGAAGGTCTTATCCTCCGATGCCTTGAGGACATTGGCGCTGTAGAAGTATTCGCGGTTCAGGCTCGCTCTGTCGGTGCCCGTGATGCCGTGAAGCGGTCCGGGTGCGGTGAGACTGGCGTCATACTGAGACCAGCCCTGGTCAAAGCTGGTCTGGAGGGAGTTAAGAGAGGTTGCCAGTGTCCCCTCGGCGTCGCTGACCGCGCCGGCCTGCGTTGTTCCCAAACCGAGGGCCAGCGTGAAGCTGCCGCCGGAAGAAAGATCCATCTGCGCCGTCTGTACCACGTTGCCGTTGGCCGCTGACTGATACACCGACGTGAGGCTATGAGAGGCATCGAGCTGGGTCAGCCCGTCACTCGGTGCCCCGGCAAACCCGTTACTGACTTGCATGAAGGGCTGTGACGCATCGAGAGCGCTGTAGACCGGCACAGCGTAGGTGCGGTTCACGGCCTGGCTGGTTGTGTTCGTGTCGTAAGCGACCGGCACAGCATGACCCGTCGATGTATCGACGACGGCGGAGTCGGCTCCGCCGTTTCCCGATCCGCCGCCACCGTTGCCGTTGATTGTCGGATCAAAGCGCACGTAGAGCCGGTAGCTCGAGAGCATGCCTACCAGAGGTTGAAAGCGCGTCTGCATCACCACCGTATTGCGGCTCGGATCGGTGAGATAGCTGGTGGTGATGCGGTACTTCCCGCTCTTTGCCGTCGCGGTCACCCTGCAGTCGAGGGAGGATCCACTGAGTGGATCGACGGTGTAGGTCATATCGCGTGTTTGCAGATCGGTGAAGGTCGAACCATCGGTCACGATGTATTGCAGCGTGGCCACATTGGTGTTGTCGATGGTCGGAAAATACACGTCGCTCAAAACACCATTGGCGACAGTAAACCACACTTTCGACGTGGTATTGGCAGCAGTGCCCAGACAGTCCTTGCGGGCCAGGTCAAAGTAAGACAGAGCACCCGGTCCATCGGTCGCCGTACCGGCAGCTTGAGCCCCCGTACCCGGATTGGCCAGCATCGCGGAGAGCGCCATCAGTCCGACCAGTGTCGCAATTCCAAGACGTCGCATGGTTCCCACCTTCCTTTCCAGCCGAAACCCCGATTCGTGGAGTTGCAGTGCTCGACGACATCCCCACGAGCGATCACGTCGTTTGGTATGTGAACGTATGTATAGGTTAGCGCGCCTCCATTATGTGGCGCATTTTCGTGGTCAAATGGCTGGATCATGAATGAAGCATCGTATTGACATTATTCGTCATGAGGCATACACTTCGGAATAGGGGCGAAGATGAACTCGATTGGGGCCCGGCAACCAATGATCATGCGTCACGCATGTGGTGCGACGACGTGTTTCCAGTGGCAGTCAGAGAATCGGCTTCAAATGGAGGTCAATCACGCCGCCCCCTCTACCTGGTACTTTGATACAGGTGGATGATAGCGACCGAAAGGAGTAGAAGATGAGAGTGCAACATATCGTTCGCATTGGGACAGCAATCGCATTCTCAGGCTTTACGGCGCTTACATTGGCGTCACCCGTATCCACCGTCGGGCATGCTCAAGGACTCCCGGCGCCGTCAGGAAACGTGTCCGTCTTTGCCACCGGCTTGAGCAATCCGCGCGGACTTAAGTTCGGCCCCGACGGCAACCTCTATGTAGCCGAAGGAGGACCGGGTGGGGCCAACTCAACCGTGGGCCAGTGTGCCCAGGTTCCTGATGTTGGTCCGTACACGGGAAGCCCGACCGGTGGTCGAATCTCAAAGATTACTCCGAGCGGGACGCGCACGACCGTATCTGATACCTTCCCATCAAGCCAGACCAGCCCGTCGCTCGGTAGTTTGGTGAGTGGCGTGGCCGATGTCGCGTTCAATGGGACTACCCTGTATGCTCTTGTGGCTGGGGGTGGCTGCTCACATGGCGTTCCCAGTGAGCCGAACCAGGTTGCTAAGGTCAACGCCAATGGAACATGGACCACGGTTGCCAACCTCAGCGCCTTCCAGATGGCCCACCCGGTACTACTTCCCAATCCGGGCGACTTCGAACCTGACGGTACCTGGTACAGCATGATCCAGGTAGGTGGCATGCTCTACGCTGTTGAGCCGAATCATGGCGAGCTGGACCAGATCGATCCAGCCACCGGACAGGTCACCAGAATAGCCGATATTTCCGCGACCCAGGGACACATCGTGCCGACAGCGCTGGCCTACCACGACGGCAATTTCTACGTCGGCAACCTCAATACCTTCCCCGTTATCCCAGGCTCATCCAAGATCTTCCAGGTCACGCCGGATGGCGCCGTGAGTGTCGTGGCCACTGGACTCACGACCGTTGTTGGGCTGACATTTGACGCGCAGGGCCAGATGTACGCGCTCGAGATGTCCAACATCAAGGATGGGCCGGCTCCAGGAACGGGAGACGTCGTACGAGTATCGTCAAGTGGAGGACTACAAACCGTCGCTTCGAACCTGACGTTTCCAACGGGAATGACCTTTGGACCTGATGGGCAGCTGTATGTATCCGAGCTAGGCTTTGGCTTTCCACCGGGCGCTGGAGAGGTCGTGCGGATCTCCGTTCCGCCGGCGCCAACAGCTGTGCACTGCATGCCCGGAAACAAGGTCACAAATGGCTCGACGGCACTTCCAGGCGCGACCTGCGGTGCAGTATCAACGGCGGTGGCATCACTCTTCAGCGGGACTACCGCATGGGTGACCATGTGCGGCGTCGTCACGAACTACGCACCAACGGACACGACAGCCGGTGTGGGCGGAACTATCACGGTTAACGGAGTGGCATTGTCGTTGCCCCTGGGCGTTGCCCCGAGTTTCGTATCGGTTGGGGCCAGTGTGACGGTGAGCTTCCTGACTCCAGGAGGACAGATCGTGTCTGTTGCACCGGGTTCCTGTATGAGCCCCGGATCTCCTTAGGGGCGAGAGGATTGGCGACGCGCAGGGGCCAGGATGGTCCACCTCCCGGCCACTGCGGCATTGAGCCGGCGCTCACTTGAATAAACGAAGCCTCGGGGTGGCAAACCCCGAGGCTTCCTCTTGGTCGCCTTCCATGAAGTCTACACGTAGCTCGGCATCGTGCCGATAACGGTCGAGGCGATAACTGCATCGCTGACTCTCTCAAAATCTTCTCAACGACTACCCGCTTTGCCTTCAACGGCTCGCAGTACGGTTGAGCTCAAGCCGGCATGCGCACCGGATGACGCCCATCGAGCAGGAAGGAAAGTCATGCGACATGAATGCGGAACCCAGCAGAAGGACCAGACAATGAATCAAAGACCGGACCGAAGGCGACGGACGATTACCCGACCGTCCGTCCTGACCAGAACACTCACAGTGCTCATAGCGGCGGTTTTGTTGCCCTCCGCATTGGTGACTGGTCTCGCCTCCCAGCCCACACACGCCGGTATCGCTGCAGCTTCCACGCCACAGGCGTCGCACACGTCCGGCGCTGTCGTTGTGGCCTGGAACAAGGAGTTGCTCCAGATACTTGCGACTCCCGGCGCACAGCCGGCCACCGTCCATCCCACGCGCAGCCTGGCTATGCTTCAGGCCGCGATCTACGACGCCGTGGTCTCCATCACGCACACTGGCCCTGCTTACCTCTTCTCGCTGGACGCTCCAGCGGGAGCTCGTCCGGACGCAGCAGCGGCCGAAGCCGGCCACGATACACTGGCCGCCCTCTACCCTTCATTCAAGTCAACCCTCGATCAACAGCTGAACGCTGAGCTCAATGCAATTCCCAATGGATCTGCCAAGCAGCACGGGATCGAGGTAGGCAACCTGGCAGCGTCGTTCATCGTGGCTGAGCGCGCCAATGACGGCTCAAACACAACGCCTCCCGTGTTTGTTCCGGGCACCCAGCCCGGCACGTATCGTCCAACGCCGCCGTTTGTCAACGGAGCAATCTTCACGCAGTGGTCGAGTGTGATGCCTTTCGTGCTGCAACGCGCGGACCAATTCCGACCGGCGGCGCCTCCTCCTCTCACCTCCGCGGCCTATGCTCGAGCCATCAACGAAGTGAAAAGCCTGGGCCAGAACACCAGCACAACCCGGACCGCCGAGCAAACCACCATCGCGAAGTTCTGGCCTGGCCCAATCTGGATCACCTGGAATGAGATTGCCGAGCAGTCTGCCCTTGCCCACCACACCGACCTGGTTCGCGTGGCGCGATTGTTCGCAGTGATGAACCTGTCATTCGCCG
>DASVZE010000105.1:0-3563 GCA_036391775.1 Chloroflexota bacterium
GACGGCGATCTGGGTGCGAGAGCGCATGTCGAGCTTGGTCAGGATGTGGTCGACGTGGTTGGCGGCCGTCTTCTCCGTGATCGTGAGTGCGCCGGCGATCTCGCGATTGCTGAGACCGCGAGCGATGAGGACCGCCACCTCTCGTTCTCGCGCTGAGAGAGGAACGCGCTCGAGGTTCGGCACAAGTGGTCGACTCTCAGCCGGTATCACTCGCCCCGGCCCGCGCTCGTTCAGGACCTCGGCGACGACCTCCTCTACGGTGAGCGCCTGCCCTTCCTCCCAAGCCGCCTGGTAGGCGGACTCGCCGAGTGCGCTTCGCGCTGCCGCCACATCTCTCTCAAATTCAACCCGGTCCGCAGGAGCCAGAGGTGCGCCGGTGTCCTCAAGCACTCGGGCAGCGGCAGCAAGGAGGCGTGCCGCCCTCTTGGGATCACCCCGGTCATAGGCCAGGCCGCCGAACCCGGCGAGGCATTCGGCGATTCCCTGTTTGTTCCCCAGCTCCTGCTGCAGGTGAACGCTCTCGCGAAGGAGTGCCATGGCGTCATCCATCTCGCCACGGTGGCGCCGGAGCTGGCTCAATTTGTGGAGCGCGGAGGCGACGCCTGGCATTCCCCTCGCCTCTTTCCACAGCACCCAGCTCTGCTCATACAGGGTCTGCGCCTGGTCCAAGTCATTCGACAGGCGGGCCAAGTCGCCCCATCGATTCAGGGCATCAGCCATGCGATCCGTCAAACCGTACTGCTTGCTGAGACGGTGAGTCTCTTCAAAGATTCGTTTGGCTTCGACGTAGCTTCCTCGGTGATAGGCAACCATGCCCAGGTCTCCAATCAGCGGGATAGTGTTCCAGGCATCTCCCAGGTCCTGGTATCGTGACCGGCTCTCCTCGAAGAGCGCCTCCGCTCCCGCGTAGTCGCCTCCCTCGAACACGACGTGACCGAGCGCGTGCAGCGCCTCGGCAAGCGCGGATGGACTATCGGCCTGGCCCAGAATGGTCAGGCTATCGTCGAGGTGAGCGCGGGCGGTGGCATAGTCTCCCTGCCGCCACGCGAGCAGGGCAAGGGCGTTGAGCGCTCGTCCACGGGCGGCACCGCCAACATGCTCCGGTGCGGCGGTCAGCGCCTGAAGGAGCCATCGGCGCCCTTCACCGGGCGAGTGCCCCTGGAGCCAGAAGTACCACAGAGCCGCCGATATACGAAGTGCCAGTTGAGTATCCTCCGGGACCACTGCGTCGTCTGCCGCCCAGGCCACCGCTGCCCGGAGATTGTCAAGTTCGGCGTCCAGGCGATCTCGCCAGCGCTGTTGCTCGGGGCCCCGCAGCCCCGTTCCAGCTTCCTCCGAGAGCTTCGCGAAGTAGACCGCATGAGCCCGACGGACGCTGCTTTCTTCATCGTGGGCTCTCAACCGTTCCAGGGCATACTCGCGGATCGTCTCCAGCATCAGAAAACGTGGCTCACCTATGGGCCCGGTCACCTGATAGACAAGGCTTTGGTCCACCAGTTCAGCCAGTCCGTCGAGTGTGTCGATCGGGAGGACCGGACTCGCTGTCCGCACCGCCTCTGCCGCTTCCAGCCCGCAGCCTCCCGCGAATGCGGCCAGCCGACGGAACAGCGCCTGCTCTGCTGGGGAGAGGAGATCGTAGCTCCAGGCGATCGCGTCCCGCATCGTCCTGAGACGCTCTGGCAAATCTCGCGATCCGCGGGAGAGTATGGGGAGGCGAGGCTCCAAGCGATTTAGCAGTACCCCTGGAGGGAGCAGCCTCACACGCGCGGCCGCGAGCTCGATGGCCAGAGGCAGGCCGTCGAGGCGATGGCAGATCTCGACCACAGCCTCCGCGTTGTCGTCCGAGAGAGCGAAGTCTCCGTGGACTGCGTTTGCTCGCTCAATGAAAAGCTGAATGGCTCCGCATTGAGCGAGATTCTCCAGCGGGAGGAGCCGAGCGTTGGCGGGCGAGTCCAGCGGGGAGACGGGGAGCGCATGTTCGCCAGAGACGCGCAAGAGTGACCGGCTTGTGACAACCATGCTGAGGTGAGGACAGCCGGACAGTAGGTCCACCAGGAGAGGGGAAGCCGCTACGACGTGCTCGAAATTGTCGAAAATCAGCAAAAGACGGTTGGAGTGTAAATGTCGCACCAGCACGTCGACGAGCGATCCGCTCTGGGGGTCAACAACCCCAAGGGCTCGTGCGATGGATGGCCCCACCTGTGAGGGTTCAAGGATTGGCGCCAGGGGGATGAAGGCGACACCGTCGTCAAATATCTCACCCGCCTGCAAACCCGCCTCCAGGGCGAGACGAGACTTCCCGACACCGCCGGGACCTGTCAGCGTGAGAAGGCGAACACCAACCCGGAGCAGGCGACAGACCTCAGCAATCTCCTGCGTCCGGCCGACTAGTCGGGTGAGAGGCACGGGGAGACGAGCAGCTTCGATCTTCATTTGACTTGACTATTTATACGTCTAGCGAGGCTCCGTGTGCCCCACCTGTGCCACTCTCGTCTTCACCGACGTGGATGCAGCGGGCAGGATTGCACGTGGCGTAGCTGAGCGATCTCGGTCCCGGACCCCGGGAGCCATTTCTGGATGAATCCAGTTCGTGCATTTGGCTTCAAGTTCGGTACAGAGGTTCGTCTGCCCTCGTGGGTCTCGGTGTGAAATCAGTGAAATCGCTTGCGTGTTGGTCGAGGTGCACAGACAGCGACACCGATGTCAGAGGCGCGGCTAGGTGTGCAGCATTCAGCCACCTCGCGGTTCGGAGGGTTGAGGGGAAAGCTCGAACTATCGCTCTGGCGGGTGCGCAGGTTCAGATACCGCGCTACGGTCAGGGGTAAGAACAGACAGCTCGAACGTACCCCGGACATGAGGAGGCCACCATGCTACATCGAGGTAGTCCCACCAAACACACGGCATTTACTGAGACGGAATTGGCTGCGCTCCAAGCGCTGCGCGCAAGACACCGCACCATATCCGGGCTCTTCACAGACCGGGAGCTCGCCCACCTCCAGTTCCTACGCTGGCTGGTCCACCAGCGTGCTTCGTGCCAGGCTCGGGAGAAGCCGCTTTACGCTGACGTGTTGTAGTAGATCGACCCCGTCAAGGAGCCGGCTATGGACCATCGAATTTGCCGTCTGAAGGCGGCGTACGACGCCGGCTACGACCACACTGAGGCGGCAGATGAGGCGCAGGCCCCTTTCACCTGGCAGAACAAGGTCTGCCAGCACTGTCCCTTTGGTCCAACTACTACTGTCATGTGTGGGCAGGATACCGGTGGTCCGTTGGACTCGTGATGGCGCGACTCTATTCCTTGTCCTTGTGTTCCTATCGAAACAACCGTTCGGAGAGGTAGTCACGTGACGACACTCTTGTGGCTGGCCATCGCTTACCTGATGGCCTTCGTCATCAATATTATCCCTGCCTTCATGCCGGCCACTTGGACCGTGCTGGCCTTCTTCTACGTGCACTACAAGCTGCCCCTCCTGCTCCTGACGGTTGGCGGTGCCGTGTTCTCGACCCTAGGACGTCTCGTCCTCGCCCGGGCGGCGGGCCGGTGGGGACGAAAGATCGTTCCC
>DASVZE010000106.1:0-14585 GCA_036391775.1 Chloroflexota bacterium
ACGGATGCCGATGAACTCGGTGACGATGGTGAGGAAGTTCAGGATAAAGAGATCGCCCACCGAGAAAATGTCCCAGAACTTGCCAAAGCGCTCGAAGATAAGCCGGGCGTGTCCCACGCCGGTCACGGCACCTAACCGCACGACCATCTCCTGGTTGACGATCAGAACCGGAATGAGAAGGAGAAGAATCCAGAGCAGGCTGGTGCCGTAGTTCTGCCCTGCCTGTGAATACGTCGAGACGCCGCCTGCATCGTTGTCACCAACCATGACAATCAGTCCGGGTCCCATAATCGCGGCAAGCGTGATTAACCGCGCCTTCCATGTACGGCGCGGCGCTATATCACCCCGGCTAATATGGCCCAGTGCGCCTTGAATATCCCCGACATGGGCCTCGTCGAGGACGGCAGTGGCGCCTGGTGGAGTTTTCGGATCTACCTGCTGCGCCATGGCAGTCTCCTCTATCCCATGCTCCCCGTCTCACGACGGCGCCAGTCGTCCGGGATAAGGACCTCGAGGACGTCGTCGACCGAGATGACACCAATCAGACGGTCATCTTTGTCGACCACCGGCACTTCCGTGAGGTTATAGTCAGCCATCAGGAGAGCGACATCGGTGAAGTCGGCATCGGCCTGCACTTGCACGGGAACCGGTTTACTGTGCATCCCGATTCGTGACTCATGGGAGGCACGCAGCAGATCTTGAAGTGAGATAAAACCCTGGAGTCGTCCGTCTGCGTCTACCAGATAGAGCGACGTCACTCCGATGCGCGTGGCGACAACGTCTGCCAGCGCGCGTCTCACAGTACTCCCCTGGTCGATGGCGAGGAAGTCGGGAGTCATGAGGCCGCCTGCCGTGCCCGGGTTGTAGGCAAGCAGCCCCCGCACTTTAGCCTGTTGCAAGGTGGGGAGTCGGGCCAGGATGGAGGCGCGGCGCGCCTGGTCCATCTCGGCGATGAGGTCTGCGGCGTCGTCCGGCGCCATGTTGCTCAAGACCTGGGCCGCTTCGTCATCCGAGCGCTCCTGAAGGAACTCGATTTGGTGTTCCATGTCAAGCTCTTCGAACACGTCTGCCTGGAGCTCCCGATCGTGGCTCACACTGGTGATGATCTCCTCACCCTCCTCGTGTGACACAGCCTCTACCAGGTCGGCGATCTGTGCGGGGTGCAGGCGTTTGAGCCGGTTGAGAGGGAGACGAAGCCGTGCGCTCGGAACATGCCCAACAAACGGCTCTATATGAGACCAGTCGATAATCATGTCCGGGTCAATGCGCCGGTCGGAGCTGCGCCGCAATGTGTGGTCCAGAACATTCCTAGGACTGGAGTCAATCCCGACCAGCCGCCACGCCCCATCCTCGTACCGCAAGATGACGTCGCTCGCGCGAACGAGGCGTCCAGCCTCGACGTCAATGAGCTTATGCCCAAAGAGATCTTGCTGCAGCAGCACCTCGCCCGGTCGGCGCTCGAAGCGATCAAGATTGAGGACCGCCACGGCGAGGGTGATACGGTGCTCGTTAAGCTCGGCGATCTGGCTCATCGCGATGAACACATCGCGTCCGCCGATGCGGCCCTTCAATCCAACGACAGGCGGATGATTCCGGCCGTCGAGCCGAACTATGAGATCTTCAACGCGACCAAGCCTCTCGCCGGCATGATCAAGCAGTGCACTCCGCACAAGCGTTGTGTGGCGAAGAAGGTGTGGTGCCTGGGTGTCCACGTGTCCGAGTCTCCCTGAGGGTCCAAGGTATGGCTGTTACCTACCTGACACTCTAGAGAGACACAGCGCGGAGCGGTATCGGTCCCTGACCCGATTCTTTACGGACGCACGCCTGAGTCAAATCGCATTTAATGATGTACTAGCCGTTCTCAAGAGGCATAGAGATCGTGCCTTCACCCCGCATAACGACCGAAAAATGGCGCCAGTCAAGAGTCAGGACACGCCCGCCGTTGCGTTCGGCGCACGCAATGACGGCAGCATCCACCATGCCCAATGGGAAGTCTCCGTATCGGCTGTCTAGCTCTTGAATTCGGGCAAAGTCTTGCTCACCACAGTCGAGAAGGTACGCTCCACGCTGAAAATCGTCCAGCAACGCAGCCTTTGCCACCGGTCGGAGCCGCGACTCAACCAGCCACGCAATCTCGCCCAAAGCAGCTGCCGGGATCAGGAATGGGCCAGGATCACTATTAAGAGAAGTATGTCACGATATGCATCAATGTGTCAGAGTCGATATGGACGTCCTGGACTTTGTGCCCAGGCTGCATTGCGGCAGTATCGCTATCGCACCATCAGCGCCGCCGTCGGCGTATGATCCACCAGATAGCGCGCGGTCTTGCCCAGGGAGTGAGGTCCCGGCTTCCCGCCTCTTCCACGCACCACGATCAGATCGACCCGCTCTCTCTCGGCAAGGTGACGGAGCTCCTCGTTGGGCCGGCCCTGCAAGGCAACTGACCGCATGCGCTCGCCGGAAACCTCGAGATCCTGCAAGGTCTGGCGCGCACGCTCCAGAGCCGTCAGTGCCCTCTCCCGCTCCGCGCGCTCAATCTCTGTGCCACGCTCGGGGCTGAGCGGGCGTCGCATCATGAACCTGTCGCGTCCGGCCTCCAGATCGCTGCGCGGACCGCTGTCCACGACATGGGCGAGAATCACTTCATCTGCCGAGCGCAACGGCGCCAGCGTCGCCACTCGTCCGAAGTACTCGGGCGGCTCGGAACCGTCCACCGCCAGCAGCACGATCATGCCTTCAGGCTAGCGAGCCGGGTGGGCGAACGCAAGTCTGTCCTCCACAATCCATAATGGTGAGGTCGAGACGGAAAGGAAGACCTATTTGGCGCGAGCAACGGGGAGCGACACTCTTCCCATCGCGATCGTTGGAGCCGGCCTGGCCGGGTTGACATGCGCGCGGCAGCTTCTCAGAGCCGGGTACCACGTCGTGATCCTGGAAAAGGAGCACAGTGTCGGCGGTCGAGTCAGGACGGCCGTTACCTCTGAGGGGTACCGGCTCGACCGTGGATTCCAGGTCATTTTCGCCGCGTACCCCGCTCTGCTGCGGCATGTCTCGCTGACGTCTCTGGTGCCACGCTACTTCACGTCGGGCATGCTGGTCGTGAGAGATGGTGAGACGCGTACGGCGGGGCATCCCCTCTACGATCCTCTCTCTCTTCCGGCGACGCTGCGCAGCGGACTCATCCGCCCGCGCGATGTGTTTGCTTTGGGCGCTCTACTGTGGCAGGCACGGTCGTTTGGGGATGGGCCATTGCCGGACAGTAACCTATCGACCCATGAGGTTCTGCGCAAAGCGGGCGCCTCGCACTCTTTTATAGAGGGGATCGCCGTTCCCTTCTTCGGCGGCGTCTCCTTTGATCGTTCCCTTTCCTCCGATGCGTCGTTTTTCGGACTGGTCCTCCGCTCTCTGGCGGTCGGCCGGTCGTTCTTGCCTGCGCATGGCGTGCAACGGCTCCCGGAAACACTGGCGCGGGACCTGCCGGCTCGCACGCTTCGGCTCGGAGCAGCAGTCGAGCGCTTGCTCACCGATGGCCGGGAGGTGCGTGGCGTGGTGTCTGCCGGCCAGACGATCGAAGCGCGGGCGGTGGTTATTGCCACCGAGGCTGCCGTGGCGGCACAGCTGACAGGGCTCGATGCGCCGCGCGGGCACCGAAGCGGCACCACCGTCTACTTCGCAAGCGATCGGCCGCTGTACGCGGACAGAAAGATCGTGGTGCATGCTGGAGAGAGCCTCGTCAACGAGGTCGTGCAGCTCACCAATGTGGCGCCGGAGTACGCACCCTCCGGACGTCATCTGTTTTGCGCCAACATCCTGCACGAGGTGGAGGGGAGCGATCAGGAGATCGCTCGCCGCGCCGAAGAGGATACGCGTGCATGGTTCCCGGCGGCCGCCAGGGCTCGCTTTGAGCCGGTCGGCGTGGTTCGCGTGCCATACGCCCAGTTCGACCAGTCGCCCGGAGTCTACGGCCGGCTGCCTTCTCCCAGAACCCGCGTGCGGGGCCTGTACCTTGCCGGAGAATATCTCCACTCCAGCAGCATCCAGGGGGCTATGCGGGGTGGAGAGCTGGCAGCCGCGGCAGCGCTGCAATCAGTCTGATCTCAAAGGCGACGTCTCAGACCCGCAAGACCGCCTTCCCCACCATGCTCCGCTCGGTTACCAGGCGGGCGATACGAGCGACATCGTCCAGCGTGCCTCGCACGTCGATATGAGGTCGCAGCCGCCCCTCGGCCAGCATACCGGCCAGGCGCGCCAGGTCGCCGGCCACTGGATCGCGCTCATGCTCGTAGAACACGATAAATGCCTGCAGGCTCGCCCCTCCGGTGTTATAGAAAGTGCGCAGATCGAAAGTCACCTCGTCACCGCCGGTCGCTCCGAACACGACGCAGGTTCCACCTTTTGCCAGCATGGCCAGGGCCTGCCCCAGCACCGCTCCCCCGACCGAATCGACAATCAGGTTATAGGGGCCAAACTTTCGGGCGGCTTCAAGATCCTCTCCCACGACGACCTCCTGGGCGCCTGCCGCCCGAGCTGCCGCTTCACTCTCGGCCCGATGCACCACACCCACCACTCTTGCTCCCACGGAGCGGGCGATCTGGCAGGCGAAGATCCCCACCCCACCCGACGCGCCGCTGATCATCACGGTGCGCTCGGTCAACAGGCCGCCACGCTCCAGACACCGTAAAGCGGTGATGCCTGCCACCGGGAGAGTGGACGCATCTTCAAACGACACTCCGTCCGGAATCTCGGCCAGGGCGTTGGTTGACACCGCAGCAAACTCAGCCCATCCTCCCTGCTTCGGCATGAACCCGAAAACGCGTGACCCGACCCGTGGGCCGGACCCATCGGCTGCCTCTCGTTCCACCGTCCCCGCGACATCCCAACCCGGCCGGTGACCGGCGCCGGCTCCCATGGCCGCACGGATCTCACCGCGGTTGAGCGAGACGGCCTTGACGCGTACCAGCGCCTCTGAAAAGCCCGGCTCGGGAGCCTCCACGTCCGCTACTTTGAGCCGCCCCTCGACATTTGGATCGACCACAACCGCGCGCATGCCCTTCTCCTTGTTGATATCTCTGTCTATGATCAAGCACGCCGGCAGCGCGGGTGCTCTACGTCCTATCCTCTCCTCAGCTTTACCTTTATATGCTCATGGCCCGGCAGACGGTCGGTTGACCAGGGCGCTTCGGGCGCCATGGTCAGATCGGCCAGGGCCAGCAGCACAGTGTCGTAGTTGACCCGCCAGCCGGCAAACTGGTGCCACGCTTTGTCTCGATCGGGCTTGAGCGGTACGCCCTCCTTCTCCATCTGGTCGTACACGTAGTCGAAGTCATCACGCGTGATGCTGATGGAATCGGTGGGATTGGGGTCCGGATCGAACTGAATACGGAAGAAGGCGGCTACCTCGCGCAGTGCCAGATAACCGGCCCGCAGGCACAGCTCTCGATCCGGGTTGCGCGGCACGTCCAGGGTGGAAGAGACCAGTGCTGCCGCGTCCAGGATGGTACCAGCCGAGGTGACCCATGATCGATTTGGCTGGTGCGAGCGGAAGAAGGCGAGCGGAGCCAGCGACGTATGGCTCTCTTCCAGATCGACGAACCACTCTTCCCAGCGGGGCCAGAGCTCGTCGAGCCGTCCCAGCCGCTCCAGCCGGTTGAAGCGCACGATCATCTCGAGGGCCGAGGGCGGAGACCCGGCCCGAACCTCCAGTAAGGCGACCGACGTTTCGCGCCGTGACCATGCCGTGTACATAGCCGGCAGATACGCAATCAGCAGGGCGGCGATCAACAGACCAAGACCCGCCTCGCTGAATGCCAGCGCTGTGCCGAGCTGTCCTCCCGGCTGGGCAAAACCAAGAGTGAAGAGTGATGAGCCGCTGTCGTGAAAAGCAGTCTTCCAGCTCCCCACGCCGATCGACCAGTACATGAGGACGTAGGCTCCCAGAACCAGGAGGAGCCAGACCCCCTCGAGAACGATCAGCGTGACCGGGGAATAGAGCGCCATAACCCGATCGCGATCGGCATATGCGCTCATCTTCTTGACGCGGAGATCGAAGAGCCTCCGCATAGCAAGGAACGACACTCTGGTTATTCGGTCAGGGACGCCGCGCGGCAGGACGAAGGTCTGGATGATGGACAGCAGGACACGCCATACCAGCGAGACGCCAATCAGGAAAAGTACGATGCGGAGCAGGAGCATGCGCCATCCATGAACCCTCTGTTGTACTCAGAATAACGGCAGGGCGCTATGAGACGAGCCACAGCCCCAGAATGGCGGCTGCCAGCATCAGCGGTGTGACCACGATTCCGAGGCGGAAGTAGTCCCCAGTGGAGACATCCAGTCCTTTGCGGCGCAAAAAGAACAGCCACAGAAAGGTCGCCAGCGAGCCAAGGTGCGTCAGATTCGGTCCCAGGTCGCAGCCCGCCACGGTCGCATAGACCATATCGGTCCGGATAGCGGACGAGACATGCAACGAATGGATAGTAGAAGCCATGACAAGCGCCATGGGCAGGTTATTGATGACGTTTGACCCAAGGGCTGTCCCCAGCACCGTCACGGCGATCGCCTGATGAGCCGAGCCTCCGGCCATCTGCCCCAATGCCCGACCCAGAGCGGCTGTCACACCGCTCGTCTGCAGCCCCTGGACCACCAGCAGCATACCCGCGATAAAACCGAAAATGGGCCAGCTAATTTCCCGGCCAAGGCGAGTCATATCGAGACCCTGCGTCAGCCGCAGGTCGACGGCGAGGGCTGCCGCGCCCCCTATCGCCACCACACCCAGAGGTAGCTCAAGAGCGGACGCCACCAGATACGCGCACGCCAGACCACTCAGAATGATCAATGCCGGGACCAGTCCCGTGCCGGCCTCCGCGCGCTCCGGCATCTGGAACCGTCCGCCTATGTGACGGCGAAACAACACCAGGAAGACGGCGAAGTTGACGGCCACCACCAGCAGCGCCGGCAGCCAGAGATGCGACACGTACGGCGCAAGCCCGAGATGGAAGCGGTCGGCCAGAATGACGTTGAGCGGATTGCTCACCGGCAAACCCATCGACGCTGTGTCTGCCACGAACGTAATGGCAAAAACAAAGGGCAGGGGATCGAGCGCCAGCCGTACCACCAGCGCGTACACGATCGGCGTTAGCACCAGGGCCGCCGAATCGTTGGCGAATAGGAGCGAGATAATGGCGCCCAGAAGAAAGACGGCAACATATAGCAGCCCAACCCGCCCCCTGGCCAGTCGCGCGCCGGCAAAAGCGACGAGGTCGAAAACCCCCGACTGGTCGGCCAGCGCCGCGATCGCCATCATGCCCGCGAAGAAAAGGAAGATGTTCCAGTTGCCTGCTTCCAGCTCCAGCGCCTGGCCGATCGGCACCAGACCAAGTAACAGGACGAGCGCGCCACCCAGCAACGCGGCCACGCCTTCGTTCAGACCCCGGGGTCTGGCTACGACCAAGGCGAGCGTCAGGGCCGCGACGACGACCGCTTCAGCCCCGGTCATTCAGCGAGCGCTGGCAGCGTGAGCGCGCTCTATTCGCTACGAGGGCCGGCCGCTGCCACGTCGGACGATACGAACTGAGCGAAGTTCTTCTCGAAGTTCTCCACAAACATACCCGCCAGGCGCCGTGCCTGCCGGTCGTAGGCCGCCGTGTCCTGCCAGGTATTCCGCGGCCGCATAATGCCGTCGGAAACGCCGGGGATCTGCTCCGGCACCAGGAGGCCAAACCAGTCGTCGGTGTAGCTCGGCACGCCATCCAGCGAGCCGCTGAGAACCGCATGAACGATTGCCCGGGTGTCTGCGATATCGATTCGGTTGCCGATACCGTACGGCCCGCCGGTCCACCCGGTGTTGATCAGCCATACCTTGCTGCCGTGCCGGGCGATCTTTTCACCCAGCATGCGGGCATAGGTGGTTGGCGTCAGCACCAGAAAAGGAGCGGCAAAGCAGGTGCTGAAGTTGGGCTGCGGCTCCGTCACTCCCTTCTCGGTTCCCGCCACCTTGGCGGTATAGCCCGAGAGGAAGTAGTACTGCGCCTGTTCCAGAGTGAGCCGGGCAACCGGTGGAAGAACACCGAAGGCGTCGGCCATGAGAAACACGATGTTCTCGGGATGCTGCCCCATACCCGTCTCGTCCACGCCGGGAATATAGGTAAGCGGGAAAGCAGCCCGTGTGTTCTCGGTCAGCGATGCATCGGTGAGATCGAGCTTCCGGGTCAACGGGTTCAGTGCAACGTTCTCCAGGACCGTCCCAAAGCGATGGACCGCGGCATAGATGAGCGGCTCAGCTTCGGCCGATATATTGATGGTCTTGGCATACGAGCCGCCTTCAAAATTGAAGATGCCGTGCTCTCCCCAGCCGTGCTCGTCGTCGCCGATCAGCGTCCGTGTCGGATCGGTGGAAAGTGTTGTCTTGCCCGTACCAGACAGGCCGAAGAAGAGAGCGACATCGCCCAGCGCGCCGCGATTGGCGGAGCAGTGCATGGACAGCACCCCCTGCTTGGGAAGCAGGTAGTTGAGCACGGTGAAGATGGACTTTTTGATCTCACCACCGTAGCTGGTACCACCTACCAGGACCAGACGCCGCTCGAAGTTGAGTGTGATGAACACCTCGGTCCGCGTGTCATCCGTGCCCGGCATCGAGCTGAAGCTCGGCACGTCGATCACGGTGAAATCGGGAGAGAAGCCGCTGAGCTCTTCGGCACGGGGATGAATGAACATATTGCGGGCGAACATGCTGTGATACGCCAGCTCACTGATCACTCGAACCCGGAGCCGGTAGCGCGGATCTGCCGAGGCATGGAGATCCTGCACGAACAGATCCTTACCGTCCAGAAAGCGCAGCATGCGCCGGTGCAGGCGATCGAAGCGCTCGGCGTCCATGGGCTGGTTGATCTTGCCCCACCAGATCTCGCCGTCACTCTGCGCATTGCGTACCAGGTACTTGTCTTTTGGAGAGCGGCCTGTATGCTGGCCCGTGGTAAAGACGATCGGACCTTGCTCGGCAATCAAGCCTTCGTGTCGCCTGACCGCCTCTTCATAGAGGGCCGCATTGGTGAGGTTCCAGTACACCGTTTGCGGTTGGTCGATTCCATGGTCCTCAAGTCCGTGACGCGCGCGTAGCTGTACCATTCGTAATTTCACCCCATACCATCAGCCAACCCCGACCGTCCAATGTGCCGGCGCATTCCCAATTACCGGCACCGGCCGGGCGGGCTTAACCAACGCGGAAGGGCACACAGCCCACATGCTACTCTGTCCAGCAGCGCTTTTTGAAGCCAGGAGTTGACAGTCCCATTCTGCCACACGGTCTGCGCGCTGAGAACCCATCAGGAGAAAACGTCGTACCATTCGGCCAATAGTTTATGGATTCGTCAATCGAGAAAAGCTACGACCAGGTCGCGGCGGAATACACCAGCCGTATAGCCGGGGAGCTCGAGCACAAGCCATTTGACCGCTCGCTGCTGGATCGCTTCGTCAGGGAGGCCGGACCGCTAGGCCCTATTTGTGATCTGGGCTGCGGCCCCGGACATGTCGGGCGCTATCTGCATGAGCGGGGGGCATCGGTCATCGGGATCGATCTCTCTTCCGGCATGGTGGAGGAGGCTCGGCGCCTCAATTCCTCGATACGGTTTCTGCAAGGATCGATGCTGAACCTTCCGCTGGACACCGGATCGCTGGGCGGCATTGTCGCCTTCTACTCCATCATCCACCTGCTGCCCGAGGACCTGCCGACGGCGTTTGCCGAGATGCAGCGTGTCCTCAAGGCCGGCGGCCACCTGCTGGTCGCCTTCCACCTGGGCGACGAGGTCCGGCACCTGGACGAATGGTGGGACCACCCTGTCTCCATCGACTTTGTCTTTTATCGGATGCCCGTCGTTCTGCGTGCCCTCCGCTCCGCGGGCTTCGCCCTCATAGAGCAGCACAGACGAGATCCCTATCCCGAGGTCGAACACCCCAGCCGCCGAGGATACATCTGGGCCAGAAAACTGGAAGCGGAATGAGCCGGAAGCAGGTTAACGTGCTGATCGTGGCGACAGCCGGCCACCCAGGTGGAAGGCGATGACATCTCCATCCGGGCCGCGCAGGAACTCGCCGCATTCCCCCTGCATGGGATCATCCAGACACACCACCCGGTCTTCATCCCAGAGCGCCATCCGTACGGGCGGCTTCGTTGGGCCGGGTGGTGTATCGACGCTGGGGAACCCACCTTTGGGACGTAGCTGCAGCATCAAGTAACCGTCCTGTATCGAGAGCTCGCGGTCAGAGAGGGGTGATTCGTAGGTCCCGACGTAGGAAACAAGGTCGCCGGGCGCAACGTCAAGCGGGGTGAGCGCCGGTTTCTTCACGCCCAGATAGTGCTCCAGCGCCCAATCCGTCATCTCGTTCCCCAACGCGCCTCCCTGATCGGCGTTGGTCAGCAACGCCAGCGCGAAGCCCCGCTCCGGCACCATGACAAAGGTTGCCTGCTGCCCTTTGGTCGCACCGCCGTGAGAAACGGTCTGCACCGGACCAACCCTTTTCAGCCGCCAGGTCAGGCCCACATGATCCAGCGGGTAGAAGCCGCGCACCTGCGGCGTCTGCATGACCCTTATGGATTCCGCGGAGAGCAATCGATCCCCGGTGGGCGTCGTACCATCGTCCATATGAAACCTGGCGTAGCGCAGCAGGTCTGCCACGGTGGAGATCAGGCCGCCAAGCGGGTTGGTGGATCGCTCCACCGCCCACGGCTCGGCCACCTGCGGCACGCCGCCCACCACCAGGTGCCCGGTGCCGAAACGCCGTATCATCACCTCCTCCGGAAGGAAAAATGACTGCTCCATGGCCAACGGCTCGAGCACCAACCTGCGCGCGGCTGTCTCATACGGCTCGCCGGTGACCAGCTCGATCACCCTCCCGGCGAGATAGAAGCCGGAGTTGCAGTAGGAGTAGACGGATCCCAGGGGGCTGATCTGCGGCAAAGCGGCCATCCGCTCCACGATGCGCCGCAGCGCGTCGTCGCCCCGTCCCGTGTCGTCGAAGTAATCTCCCAGCCAGCCCGCGGTATGGGTCAGAAGATGACGCATGGTCACGCGTGCCGCCACGTCCTCATCCTGGAGCCGTAGATCCGGTAAATAACGGCGCACCGGCGCCTCCAGGTCGATCAGCCCCTGCTCGACCAGCCGCATCACAGCGGTGCAGGTCACCGTCTTGGTGATGGAACCGATCTGAAAAAGCGTGTCGGGCGTGACAGGCAGGGGATGATCGACGTTGGTAACGCCGAATCCAACCGTCCAGGTTTCGCCATTCTGCAAGACCCCGACCGCCACGCCGGGCACGGAAAAACGATCCATGTTTGCCGTGACCGCAGCGGCCAGGGCGCTGTGGCCGGTGTCCGGTGCCTTGCCTGGTTGGACTCTCACAGAATGGGCGCGGGACTGCGCTGCAGGTGCTCGGCGAAGAAGGTGAGTACGCGCGGCCAGGCATCCTGCGCCGCCGTCTGGTTATAGCTGGGGCTCGTGTCGTTAAAGAAGGCGTGCCCGGCGCCGGGATAGATACGAATCTCGTGCGGCAGCCTGGTCTCATCCAGGGCGGCATCCAGCTGTTCCACCTGCTCCAACGGAATGCTCTGGTCCTGATCTCCGAACAGCCCCAGGAACGGCACACGCAGCTCTCCGACCGATTCGAGCAGACGTGTCAATGGCGCTCCGTAGAAATCGACACATGCCGCCAGCGAGGGGTTGCGCAGCGCCGCCAGAGAGGCAAAGTAGCCGCCCATACAGAAGCCCACGATCCCCACGTGCACCACGTTGACCTCGGGCCTGTCGCGCAGGTGCGCCAGCGCGGCGTCGATGTCGCGGATCATCTGCTCGTCGTCCAGGGTCTGCCGGAACCGCATCATGGATGAGCGATCGGTGAAGTCGGGCACCCTGACGTTCCAGAACAGGTTGGGAGCCAGAGTCACATACCCCTGCTGGGCAAAGCGGTTGGTCACGTCTCGGGCGTGATCGCTCACGCCCTTGATGTCATGAATCATGATCACTGCCGGATGCATCTCCTCGCCGGTCGCCGGCCGCGCCAGGAAACCATCCATGATCTTGCCGTCTACCTCAATTCCAATGTCTCCCTGCAGTGTGTCCATGATTCCTCCTTAACGGTAGTTCACAAACTGAAGCGGTACGTCGTAGTCTCGCTGCTTGACGGCCGAGATGACCCGCTGCAGCTCATCCTTGCTCTTACTGCTCACGCGCACCGCGTCGCCCTGGATCTGTGCCTTGGATTTGGGCGCCGCCTCACGCACCAGCTTGACGATCTCTCTGCCCAGGTCCTGCGAGATACCGCGCTTGAGCGAGATATGCTGCCGCACATTTCCGCCGCTGGCGTTCTCGATTGCGCCAAAGGACAGGATCTTGAGATCGAGATTGCGGCGGACCATCTTCGACTCCAGAACGTCCACGATGGCGCGCAGTGTGATGTCCGCCGGGGCAAGGACTGTCAGGGCGTCCTTCTCCAGATCCAGGGAGCCTCCGGCGCTTTTCAGGTCATAGCGCTGCAGCATCTCGCGCCGCGTCTGATCCACCGCGTTGACCAGCTCCTGGCGGTCAAAGTCGGACACGATGTCAAACGAGAAGTCTCCGGCCATAGATCCTCCCAATCCAGCCACCGCGCGGAACGTAGGAATCGCTCCACTGCTCTACTCCATGATGGCCTCAACCGTTCCCTTCAGCATAGGCGCTGCCTATTGGGAGGGAGCTAGCGAGACAGGAATCTCAGGACGATGTCGTTGAACTGCGCCGGGGCCTCCATATTGGACATATGGCCGGCAGCGGGAATGACGGCCGTCTCGGCATGAGGTATGCCCTGCTGGAATGCAGTCGCGATGGCATGGAAATCAGGCTCATCCCGCTCACCTATAACGATCAGGGTGGGACATGCGATGTCTCCCAGGTGCTGAATCGCCGGCGGGTCAAGGGACTGCTGGGGATTGTCGTGGAGCCAGTGCCATCCTGAGTAGTCGGAGACCATATCCTTCAGCCGGCGGGCGACGTCGGGCTGCGTCAGAGCAGGCGTGAACAGGGGGAGGGCAAGCCAGCGCTCCTTTGCCGCCTCGATCCCGTCGTCCCTGGCGGCTGACCATACCGGCACCACTCCGTCATCCCACCGAGCGGACCACGTCCAGCCGCCAACATTTGAGTCGACAAGAACCAGAGCGCGAGCTGCCTCCGGATAGGTCAGAGCGAAGTCGAGAGCGACCCCTCCCCCGGCAGAAAGCCCGACGATGGCCGCGGACTCCACTCCGAGGTGATCCAGCAGGGCTTTCAGATCGCCAGATTCGGTGTAGCTCTCCGCGCCAGGAAGGGATGAGCGCCCGGTGCCTCGCATGTCGTACCGGATAACCTGATGGCGCGCCGCGAACGCATCCATCTGGTCATCCCACATACGGGAATCGAGCGAAAAGCCGTGGATGAGCACGACCGGAGTGCCCGTTCCAGCCACCTCGTAGAAGAGGCGAGTGCCGGCCACGTGAGCTACGTCAGAGCGTCTTCCCACGCGGGCATCTCCTGGTGCCTATCGTCTCACGTGCGCGATGGTTGACCTTCGTTGCCAGTCACGGCAACGGCCACGGTGTGGCATCGACCTCGATTCCGGCAACTCGGGCAATACGATGTATGTCGGCGTCCTACGCGAGGAGCAACGCATGCGTCCGTCGCGCGACCGCTGCGATCATGCAATCTATCATGCCACGTGGAATCACGCCCTCCTTGCGGCACCGTCGATCGATGCGCGCGGCTCCATCAAAGTCCGCCGCCGGGTCGAAGGGTAAAAGCTCAAAGCGGAGCAGCAGACGACGAAGAGCCACCTCCCGGACATCGTCACGCGCTCCGGCCAGAACTTCCATGACGACGGGCTAAGAGGTCTCCCTTCGACGTAGACTGAAGCCGATCACTTCCTGCCATAGACACGTTCAAGCCAGGGGCGTCATCCGATGAACACCGAAGCGAACAAGGATACAGCTCTGCGTGCCCTTGAGGCGTTGATGCGCGACGATGCCGCCGGCGTGGAGGCTCTTCTGGCCGAGGATTGCATTCTGCATCGCTCCGGCTTCCCGGAGACGATCACTGGAGCTTCGAGCATTGCCGGCATGGTCGGCAGCGGTGAGCCCTTCGGCGAGCGCCGGCGGTGGGTCGAGTCGGCCATTGCGGAAGGAGACATGGTCGCCGTTCACTGGATGACAACCGGCCTGCACACCTGCCACTTTCTCAAACCGCCGACGGGCAAGCGCGTGACTTTCGCCAGTATGGCAATGGCACGGGTGAAAGACGGCAAATTGACCGAGATTTGGGTCATCCAGGATGTCGCAACCATCCTGAATCAGCTCAACCAGCCGGCGGAGCCGGCAGCACCGTCTCGCTGAAAAACAGAACGCCCGGGATACCCCGGGCGTGATGACTGCGGCGAAAGGTTGCTTGCGTGCTGAGCCCTTCGCTATTCAGTTGTAGAGTTACTCTACCATGAAGCTCACGTGAATGCAATATGAATTTTTGATGAAGTTGTACACGCGTCACTCACCTGTCCTTGCGACATGTCAGTCACAACCCGTACAGTAGGCGTGC
>DASVZE010000107.1:0-3924 GCA_036391775.1 Chloroflexota bacterium
CAGTGTGGGGGCACGTCCAGCAATTCCACCTGGGGTGAGAGGCTTGTCACGAGCGTCCACAATATGGGGGCGACCGCGAAAAAGACGACGATCACGACAGAGGCGTAGAGGGCAAACCGTTGGAGGGTCCGCTTCAGCCGACGGTTCATTTAGTACTCCACTTCGCTGGAAAGCAACTTTATATAGAGCAGCGCGATCCCCATGATGATGAGTGTGACGATATAGGAGAGGGCTGCTCCCGAGCCAAAGCGCAGCCCCTTAAAGGTCTCGTGGTAGGTCAGGTAGGCAACCACCATCGTCTTGTCGGCGGGACCGCCGCCCGTGAGAGGGAAGATGATGTCGAAGACCCGAAAGGCCCACATCGTCTGCAGCACGCTCACCACCAGCAGGCCGGGTTTCAAGAGCGGCAAGGTGATGCGCCGGAAGGCTACCACGGTGCTGGCACCGTCGATGCGGGCCGCTTCATAGAGGTTTCGCGGGATCCCCTGGAGCGAAGCCAGTAAGATGAGGGCAACGAAGGGGACTTCCTTCCATACCTTAACTGCGATGACCATATAGAGAGCCAGGCCCGGGTCGCCGAGCCAGGTGCGATAGTCGGTGATAAGCCCCAATTGCAGAAGCAGCCCGTTCAGGGCTCCGTAGTTGCCATTGTAGATCCACAGCCAGGTGGTGCCGACCACCACGGTAGGCAGGACCCAGGGCAGCAAGATCAGGGAGCGCACCAACCGGCGCCCCACGAAGCTCTGGTTCAAGACCAACGCCACGCCAATCCCCAGGACCAGGGTGAAAAACACCGAGATCACAGTGAACAGGGTTGTAGTGCTGATTACGCCCCAGAAGCGCGGGCTGGTCAGAAAATCAGTGTAGTTTGTTAAACCGATGAACTGAAATTCGCCGCGCCGGGTTAGGGTGTAGCTGTGAAGGCTGATCCACAGTGAGTACGCCAGGGGATAGAGCACCACGACGACAACTAGCGCCAGGGACGGTAGCACCAGAAACCAGCCGAACTGGACGTCGCGCCACCGGGCGAGACGTTCGGCGCGGGAAGGCGCGGGGAGCACGGGTTTCTTGGTCGAAGCTATCGCCATAGTACCTCCTTGCAGGTACAAACCGGGGCCGGACGTGTGGGTTGGCCGGCCCCGGTTATCTAAGACCTGCTACTTCTTGATCAGCTTGGCGACGTCCACGGCCGCGTCATCCATGGCCTTCTGGGCCGGCTGTTGCCCGGTGACTGCTTTCAGGATGGCTACCCGCATGATTGGAGAGAAGTCGTCATACCACACGACCGGCGGCACGATGTCCGTCTTCTCGCGGGCCTTCATCTGGTCGGGCAGGTTCGGGTTGCCCTTCAGGATCGCCGGGTCGTTGTATAGCGATTTCCAGGAAGGCGGATTGCCCTGCTCCAAGAGCAGTCTCTTTTCGGTGTCCTTGCCGGTGAGGAACTTAAGGTACTCCCAGGCAGCATCTTTGTTCTTGGAATCAGAGGCGATGCCCAGGCTCTCGGAGCCGTCCTCGGTTATGGGTGTCTTGCCCGAGGGCGCCGGGTAGAGGCCGACCCGGATCTGCCCAACGGCCTTGGACGACGCAGGATCGTCGAAGGGGCCAGTCAGGATGGCCCAAGTGGTGCCAAAGGCCGTCTGACCCTGGGCCATCACGTTCGTGACCTGGACGCTCTTGCTCGCCAGGGAATCAGGGTTCACGAGCTTGTATTTCAGATTCAGGTCCGTGAGGAACTGCAGCGCCGCCACGCCCTCCGGCTCATTAAAGCGGGGCTTGGTGTATGCGTCATCGAACAGGTGACCGCCGAAGGTGCACAGCCAGGCGTGGAAGTCGTTGAACTCTCCCTCGTGCTGCGCCCAGGGGAACATGATGGGGTACTTAGAGAGCCCCTTCTGCTGGATAGCCTGAGCCTGCCGGACCAACTCGTCGGGTGTGACGGGCGGCTTGTCGAAGCCAGCGTCCTTGAGGATCTTCGTATTGTAGACGAAGATGCGATCGTTGATCAGCCACGGCATGCCATACAGGTGGTCCCCCGTTTTGGCAATGTCTTTGCCCATGAGGTCGTCGATATTGGGCAGGGCGTTTATGCGCGCCTCCAGAGGCTCCAGGTAGCCCGCGGCACGCCAGGACACGATGTCAGAGGAAATGACATCGTAAGTGCCCTTCTTGGCACTGGCGGACGCGGCCAGTTTGGTGAGCATGCTATCGTAGTCCGCCAGTTCAACGTTGACCTTGATGCCAGTCTGGGCCTCGAAATCCTTGGTCAAGGTCGGAACGAACGTTTTGTCTGCGATGAATAGGGCCGAGATCGTAGTGCCTGATAAGGACTTTGCCGACGCCGCAGAGCCAGCGGCGGGGACGGGGGGTTGGGAGGATTGGCCTGGAGCACAGGCCGCCAGCAGTGCGCTCCCCGCCGTGGTGGCGAGCCCGGCCATGGCCGCGCGGATCATGAATTGACGTCGGGTAAGCTGGAGATCCTTCAGTGACTGCTTGGAATCAGCCTTGTCTGCCATTGGAACAGGAACCTCCTTTGACTGTCATAGTGCCACTGGTGGCCGCGAGGGATGCCGGACTCAACCTCTTTCGGGACACGCCATTAACTCCCCCCTAATCTTGTTCCGGTGACTGTATCACCACATATCAGCGCACACAGGTCCAAGCGATGGCCCTTCAGGCCGTTACTCAACCCTTACCTCCAATGAAGGGTCAGTAAACGTGGAAGTGGGACCTGGGGAGGCTGATCATTTACAGTATTAGGGAAACCGACATGGCTGCCATCGGAGTGGTTATAACCTTATGACCACATAACCACCGCCGCAGCACGATAACACCGTACCAGAACCCTGTCAACGAGTTTTCGCCCCGTTCTATGGCCGCATCGAGTAACCTGTTGACCCGGGTCTCGTCCCCCAGTTGCGCTCACGGCACCAGCGAATCCGCATGCCCAGCGCGCCCGGCCGAGCTCGAGGGACTTGGCAGAAGAGTCCTCTGTCGCCGCCTCCAGCCCCTCGGTCCCGTCCCGGCACTCGGCCCGCCGGGATTGCCGCGCATATCGCGATAATCACACTGCCAGGAAGTGGGTGCACCTTTCCGATCCACCCCAGGATCTTGATACGCGCTGCCACGGACGTAGATGACCGGAACAGCGCCTTGACAGGGAAAACTGAGCGATATACGATCGCCGGGGAAAAAGTTATGACATTATACTAGCATACACGCGCGGGCAGTCAAGAAGGAGTGCGGCAGCATAAGTACGTAAAATGCGCCACTCCGCAGTCCGCCAAGCGACCACACCCAAATTCAAGCTCAAGGAGGTTGCAACATGCCTGGACCGGGAGTTCTGCTGATCGGGCAGGAAGAGATCGATGAGGTACTGGAGGTTCTGCGTAGTCGCCATCTGTCCCGGTACGGCAAGCTCGACGACCCAAGCTTCGGTGCAAAGGTCCGCCACCTGGAGGACGAGATTGCCCGCCTGTCAGGAGTCAAGTACGCCCTGGGCGTCAACTCCGGCACCGCGGCGTTGTGGATCGCGATGAGTGCCATGGACCTCGGCCCCGGCGACGAAGTAATCGTCCCGGGCTTCACCTTTGTGGCCAGTATTTCCGCCATCGTGTATACCGGTGCGCTCCCGGTGCTTGCCGAAGTTGATGACACGTTCAACCTGGACCCTGCTGATGTCGAGGCGAAAATCACCCCCCGGACCAAGGCGATCATGGCGGTTCATATGCTTGGCAACCCTGCCAGGCTTGAGGAACTGAAGAGAATCGCAGACAAGCACCAGCTCGCCGTCATCGAAGACTGCGCCCAGGCCTTCGGCGCCAGCTACCACGGTCGAGCCGTGGGCAGCATCGGCAAGGTGGGTATCCTAAGCTACAACCAGTTCAAGACAATCACGTGCGGCGACGGCGGGATGATCATCACCGA
>DASVZE010000108.1:0-2812 GCA_036391775.1 Chloroflexota bacterium
AGCGTCGGCGGCGACCGCTGCGCATTGAACCGTCTTGCCGGCGAAGCAGAGCGGTCTGGCGTGCTCCTCAATCGCCTGAATCTCGCCCAGATTGAGCGTGTTTGAGCTAACTCCAATGCCGTTGGGCGCGATCAAGATCAAGACCCCGGAAAAATCTAGAAAATGGCGAAGCGCTCGCGCCGCAGCGTAGGCATCCGCATATGATTTGCTGGGATAGCGGGACACCGAGATCTTTACGGGTACGCCTCGCTTGGCGGCGCTCTTGACGACCAGCTGTAGTGCCGCTTTGTCCGCCGGGCGGATCTTGCCGTTGGCGATCATGTAAGGATCCAGATAAACATCACTATTGGTCAATCCGGCGACAACACACTGCGCGACACCACGGCACGCCGCCTGCGCCCCAGCCCCGGAGGCGTCCCAGAAAGGGACGCCGCCGACTGTGATCAGAAGAACCAACCACAGTCGGGCCACCATGGTGCGATGCGTCAATTGCCGTTCTCGTGGAATGTTCATCACTCTACGGTACTGCGAATTGCAAAACATGACCTGAGCGCTGGTGTTCGGCGTGAAACTGTCCATGCCGGCGTTGAAAAGGCGGCCCGCCACATCCCGTCAGCACAGGAAACGTCGATCCAATATCGGACGGCACGTGAATTGCTCTTAAGCGTCGCAAAAGAAGGGACGAGGACAGGCTATTCATGTCTACCAATCAACAGTCGTTCTGGGTGCGAAATCGCTGGGCGCTCCCATTGCTTTTGGTTCTGATTGTCGCCGTCGTCATTTTGGCGGTAATATTCGGTCCAAAGCTGCGAAGCGCGGCATCGGCCACTTCCACACCCACGCCGATGCCGAGTCCGACGCCCGCGCCCACCAGTGTCGTTACCGTGGCTGTCACGGCAACTCCTGGTCCCGGCACGCCCACAGTCGTGACGACGTCGAACTGCCCGGTAGGAACGCCGGGAACGACCGGGGGAGCCTCCACTCCGCTTCCTCAAGCCACGCCGGTGCCCACCGTCGTCGGCCTCTGTCTGGGGATGATCACACGACAGCAGTCCAAGGTCCAACAAACTCAATCCGCGGCTTCCAGCGGCAATCCGGCTTACGCCTACTACCTTGATCCCATTGCCGTGGTTCAGCACAACCTGCCGAATTACGGATTCACCGGGCCCGTTAAGATTGTCTCTCCCGTGCAGGTTACACCGTCGCCAACTCCCTATACGGGAGCTGACGGCCGGCCGCTGGTGCAGGTCGTCGTTCAGTACCGGGGGCGCCCTTACACCATCCAGGTCGCACAACCCGCGACACGCGGGCCAAAGGGCATCTGGGTCATCGTCACCATTCTGCCGGGCAGGAGCTAGAGCCCAGCCCTCGTGTGAAGGCAGGGACCTCGGGATAATCGATCAACAGCTCAATCCCCTGTCTCCATGGAGGCCAGACATCTGGCCCGCGCATGCCCGAAGGTGGGAGTATCGAGCACCGGAGGCGAGACCCAGAAACATGTACGAAACTGATCGCACTGACGGTCTGCGCAGGCAGGTTTCAGATGCTAGATCTTCCGGCAGATCCATTGGCTTGGTCCCGACCATGGGGTACTTGCACGAGGGACATCTTCGCTTGATCGACGCTGCCAGGTCGGAAAATGAGTACGTAGTGTGCAGCGTTTATGTCAATCCGACACAGTTTGGTCCGAATGAGGATCTCGACAGGTATCCACGTGACCTACAGAAGGATAGATCGCTGGCGAATGAGCATGGAGTCGACCTCCTGTTTGTGCCCTCGACGGAGACGATGTACCCGAATGGTCCACGAGCGCAATACGTGTGGGTAGACCCGGGTCAGCTGACCCAGTATCTTGACGGAGCCTCCCGTCCGGGCCACTTTCGCGGCGTCGCCACGGTCGTCACGAAGCTCTTTCACATGGTGCAACCGGATCGGGCATATTTTGGGCAGAAAGATGCTCAACAGGCAGTCGTTGTGCAGCGCATGGCGAGAGACCTGGCCTTTCCCATAGAAATTCGTGTCGTACCAACGGTGCGTGAGGAAGACGGCCTGGCGCTGTCCTCCAGAAACGTCTACCTGTCCCCTGAGGAGCGTCTGCAGGCTCCGGCACTCTATCACGCATTGCGACGCACACGCGCCGTGATCGAGCGGGGTGAGCGGCGGGTGTCGAGGATCGAACGAGAAATGTCGAGCTTGATCCAGCAAGAAGCGCCCTCTGCTCATGTCGATTTCATCGCGGTGGCGGACCTGCAGACCCTCCAACCTGCGGGTGACCTGCTTCCGACCGAGGCCCTGATCGCGCTGGCAGTGTACTTTGGATCAACACGGCTTATCGACAACCTGATGGTTCGTTGTGGCGAGAACCGGCCGGAGTTTCAATAGAATCCCGCCCGAGGTGGGAGGGAAAAGGCGGCGGAGGCCAGAGGTGCGCAACACTATTCGAAACATCCAACAGATGAAGGTCCATGGCACTCGCATACCAATGGTGACGGCCTACGACTACACCTCGGCTCAGATCGCCGATGCCGCGCGCATTCCGATGATTCTCGTGGGCGATACCCTCGGTATGGTGGTGCTGGGTTACCCGAGCACGGTGGCTGTGACCGTGGACGACATGGTGCACCATGCGCGAGCCGTGGTGCGGGGAAGCACGCAAGCACTTGTCGTAGGTGACCTTCCGTTTCTTGCCTATACGTCGGAGGAGACTGCTATTCGAAATGCTGGGAGGCTTCTGCAGGAGGCTGGGGTCCAGGCCGTCAAGCTAGAGGGTGGAAAGCGCATGGCGCCCATCGTCAACAAGCTGGTCTCATTG
>DASVZE010000109.1:0-4056 GCA_036391775.1 Chloroflexota bacterium
GACGCCATGCGAAGCGACTCGGCCGGCAAGGATGCGTCCATCATTGGAACTGTGTGCGAGGAACCGGCACGCATGGTTTTGATGCACACCCAATTTGGTGGAACGCGGATGATCGACATGCTTGTCGGCGATCCGCTGCCCAGGATCTGTTAGAGAGTGTCTACATTGCACGTCAACGTCGACGCCATGGCGTATCACGCCAGAGAGCGATTGCTTGACCGCAACGCGGTGTTTGAAACATTCTTTATGTCGGAAGCGCCGCGGCTGGCTGAAGCATCGCATCAGATGTCTCGCAGGTTCCTTGACGGTGGCCGGCTCCTTGCGTTCGGCAGCGGTGCGGCGTCGACGGACGCTCAGCACGTTTCAGTTGAGTTCGTACATCCCGTCATCGTGGGAAAGCGTGCTCTTCCCGCTATCGACCTGGGACCGGAGTTCGTGTCTCACCTTCCTGTCATGATCGAGCCACAGGATATGGCGATGGGTTTTGCTTTCTCGTCCGGCGAATACGCCATAGCGCAGGCTCTCCATAACGCCAGAGAACGCGGAGCCCTTACCTTTGCTCTCGCCGGCGCGGACGCGGACTATTCTTTTGACCGACCGAGCGATGACCCATTTATTTGTCAGGAAGTTTTTGAGGTGCTGTATCACCTCCTCTGGGAAACGGTTCATGTTTATTTCGAGCACCGAGAACAGGGTCGTGACGTAGGGGCATCCGCTTTCTTGTATCCATTCCTGGGAACGTCGCAGCAAAACGTGGAAGGGGTTGTCAAACACGTCGAAGATTCGATGCTTCAGAAGATGCGCGAGTTGAATCGGATCAGAACAGAGGCAGCGGAAACGCAGGCAGACGCTATATCGCGTGTGGCGGCGCAGATCCACACACGCCTGCAACGCGGCGGGAAGATTGTCGTCTTCGGCAACGGTGGCTCGGCAACGGACGCAAACGACTTTGCCATAGATTGCGTGGCGCCGCCCAAGGGAATCCAACCTATTCCGGCTATCTCGCTGTCCACCGAGCCGGCCATCATCACCGCAGTCGCAAATGACGTTGGAAGCGAGTCCATTTATATCCGGCAGCTTATCGCCCATAACCGTCCGAACGACATTGCAATCGGTATCTCAACAAGTGGCAGCTCGCCCAATATCCTCAGCGCCCTCGGCGAGGCTCGGAAGCGTGGACTGCTGACTATCGGGATCGCCGGTTACGACGGAGGAAGAATCAAATCGGACCAACTGGCCGATGAAACGTTGGTGGTTCATTCGGACTATATTCCGCGTATTCAGGAGGCACAAGCGTCCGTGTATCACACAATTCGGATGTGCCTTGACGATTGCGGGAGAGAGGCGGCAACGTATGCATGAGCTGTCGATAGCTCAGTCCGTGGTCGAAATCGCCCGGAGGCATGCAGACGGCAAAAGAGTCGTGAAGGTCGAGCTCCGGGTCGGTCATCTGCGACAGGTTGTCCCCAACGCCCTGGCCTTCAGCTTCGAGCTGGTAGCCCAGGGTACCGAGGTCGAGGGCGCCACGCTCGATTTGGTACCTGTACCCGCCGTAGGCATATGCCGACAGTGCGGAGTCCAGAGCGAGCTCACATTGTTCCCGCTCCAATGCTCAGCGTGCAGCGGGTTCGATCTGCAGATTGTAGCGGGAGAGGAATTGATTGTCGAGTCGCTCGAGTTAGAGGAGGTCAAAATTGGAGCACACGCAAACTAAGACGTTGGTCTCCGAGGGAGTCTTTGACGCCAACGACGCTTTGGCCCTTGGTAATCGCCAGGCTTTCGACCGCGCCGGCACATACGTCGTCAACATGATGAGCTCGCCCGGCGCAGGAAAGACAACACTGCTCGAACGCACCCTGGAGCGCCTGGGAGACAGGCTGCGCCTGGGCGTGATGGAGGGAGACGTTCAAACGTCGCTCGACGCCGATCGGCTGGAGCGCTTCGGAATCCCCATTGCTCAAGTGAACACCGACCCCGGCTTCGGTGCCGAATGTCACCTGGACGCCAACATGGTGCGATTCGGAATACCGGGTCTTCCCCTGGAAGAGATCGACACACTGATCATCGAAAACGTGGGCAATCTTGTCTGTCCTGCCGAGTTCAAAGTCGGTGAGAACAGCCGGGTGATGGTGTTCTCGGTCACGGAGGGAGAGGACAAGCCGCTTAAGTACCCCCTGATGTTCCGGACAGTTGATTTGGTGCTGATAAACAAGATCGACCTGCTCCCCCATCTCGAGCTCGATCTCGATCACCTCCTGCGGAATCTAGATGCGGTCAACCCGGGAGTCGACCGCATGCTGATAAGCGCGCGAACCGGCGAGGGAATAGATGACTGGTGTGCCTGGCTGACCGCCCGGCGCCTGAGCTAACCACGGTTCAGGAATTCGTATTGACATGTAGCCCGCCAAAAGAGCAGGCTGAAAGTGCAGGAGGTACGAGTAGGAGCAAAACTCTAGGTTTTGTCGACCCTTGGGTCGCACTGCAGCGATACCAACGGAAGGCGAAGACGAGCGGCGTGTAACGCTGGCCACCTGCACCGCTCCGAGCCACTGGTGAACCCGATCCGTACGCCATAACGTAATGTCGTTCAACCAGAAGCACTGCCGGGGCACATGCGCCCTGATAGGAGGCGACGGATGGCAGGAGTGGATGAAGTCCACATTCTGTGGATTTCTGAACTACTGAGTTGCGACGGTGACTCGGTGTCGATCACAGCGGCCACGCAGCCCAGTCTCGAGGATATTGCCATGGGCAATATACCCGGACTGCCCAAAGTGCACATCCACAACAAAGTGCTCGCCTATGAGAACGGCGACGAGTTCATGAGCGCGTTTTATAAGGCGGATCGCGGTGAGCTCGGACCCTTCGTCCTTGTCATCGAGGGTTCCATTCCGAACGAGGACATCAAGTCTGAAGGCTATTGGGCGGCGATGGGGAACGACTCCGTCACCGGCCAGCCCATTCCGACCACGGACTGGATCAGGCGCCTGGCCCCAAAAGCGCTGGCCGTCGTGGCCTGCGGAACGTGTGCGACATATGGCGGCATCCACGCCATGGCAGGAAACCCCACGGGGGCCATGGGACTCGCCGACTTCCTGGGATGGGGCTTCAAGTCAGCGGGAGGCTTTCCGATCATCAACGTTCCCGGATGTCCAGTACAACCAGACAACTTCATGGAAACGGTGCTCTATCTCCTGTATATGGCGGCCGGCATGGCTCCTGTTATTCCCCTCGACGAGCAACTGCGACCCACCTGGCTCTTTGGGAAGACCGTCCATGAGGGATGCGACCGCGCCGGATACTACGAGCAGGGCGACTTCGCCAAGGAGTATGGCTCTCCCAAGTGTTTGGTCAAGATAGGGTGCTGGGGTCCGGTCGTCAACTGCAATGTTCCGAAAAGAGGATGGATGGCCGGCATAGGTGGCTGCCCCAATGTCGGTGGCATCTGCATCGGCTGCACCATGCCTGGTTTCCCTGATAAATTCATGCCGTTCATGGACGAGCCGCCGGGCAGCAAACTCTCGACGGGGATCACTGGTGCAGCATACGGTCCGGTCATCCGACGGCTTCGCAGCATTACGAATACCACGGTTAGCAAGGAGCCCAGGTGGCGCCACTCTGGTAGAGAGCTGACAACCGGTTATAAGCCCCGCTGGTAAAGGCAGAAGGAGACTCCATGGCAACGCGAGTCGAGACGCGCGAGCGCGTCGAACAGCAGCCGGAAAACCTGGTGGAGATGCACTGGGATCCAATCAGCCGAATCGTCGGCAATCTTGGTATCTACACCAAGATCGACTTCAATAACCGTCGAGTCGCTGAGTGCCACAGCACGTCTTCGATCTTCCGCGGTTACAGCATCTTCATGAAGGGCAAGGATCCGCGCGACGCCCACTTCATCACCAGCCGGATATGTGGCATTTGCGGAGACAATCACGCCACATGCTCCTGTTATGCCCAGAACATGGCATATGGCATCCGCCCCCCAGCTCTGGCCGAATGGATCGTCAATCTCGGCGAGGCAGCCGAGTACATGTTCGATCACTGCATCTTCCAAGA
>DASVZE010000110.1:0-3277 GCA_036391775.1 Chloroflexota bacterium
CGTCGTTTGCTATGCGAATAGTGGGTTTCGTGCCGTGATCGGAGATCCCTCTACACCGCTCATTGGCCGCAAGCTCGAGGTGCTAATGGCCGGAGAGAGCGGTACACGACTTGCCGGTGCGGTGCATAACGTTTTTGAGACCGGTGTCGCGCATCACGAATCGAGCTTCGAGTTTGAGGATGCGCTCGGGTCTCGCTACTACGAGATACGTATCGAGCAGGTCCGTCTGGTCGGTGACCAGCGTCATTCGATCTGTATCGTTCTTTCGCCTCGAACCGAGTCAGTTCTGATTCGTCAGGCACTGGAAGACTCGAATGTCCGTATGGGGGAATCGCAAAGCTCCCTTGAAGCGCTTCTTGAACACACCAATAACGGAATCTTCCTGGTCGACACGGATCTCACCGTTCTCTACACCAACCGGAGGATGGGCGAGCTCTTCGGATTTGATCCGCGCGCAATGGTAGGAAAGTCCAAGCTCGACATCACGGATCAGCTCTTCATGGAGCAGATGGCCGATCCATTCGGGTTCCGGGAACGCCTCCTTTACCTCTACAGCCATATGGAGGAAATCGCACAGGACGAAGTCGAGGTCTCACGACCAGTGCACCGCATCCTCGATCGATACAGCGCACCCGTGTATCGTAACGACGGAAGCTTGCTGGGCCGACTCGAGGTGTACTACGACGTCACCGAAGTGAGGCAGCTGCAGCGCAATAAGGACGAGTTTCTGTCATTGGTGTCACATGAGCTCCGGACGCCGATTACGAGTATCAAAGGATACGCCCAGCTCTTGCAGAGGCGTGCGCGAAATGAAAATGTGCCGCCCCAGATCGCGCTTGCGTACTCCACGATCGAACGTCAAGCTGTCCGCATGCAGGAGCTAATCGATACCTTGCTCGACATGACGCGATTGGATGCCGACCGGCTTCGTCTGGATCGGAGAAATGTGGACATTTGTTCCCTGGTAAGCCGCTGCGTTGAGATGCTGAAAATCGTCAGCGAGGCACACGTTCTCTCTGCTGATATGCCCGAGAACCCTGTCATCGTGAGCGGAGACGAGAGGCGTCTCGAACAAGTCGTGATGAATCTTCTTACGAACGCCATCCGTTACAGTCCTGAAGGAGGTCATGTTAGAGTTTCGGTTCGGACTCTGGACGATTCGGTAACCATCACGGTTGCGGATCAAGGAATCGGCATAGCCACTGACGCGCTCGACCGCGTTTTCGAGCGTTTCTTTCGTGCCGCTGATGTTCCCCAATCCACGGGGCTGGGAATCGGACTCTACATCACGCGAGGAATTGTGGAGCGTCATGGCGGCCACATTTCAGTTCAAAGCACCGTCGGACAGGGGTCTGAATTCACTGTGACTTTGCCACGCGAGCCTCGACCCGTCCCCACAGCGGAGTGAGCGGCACGCCACCTGCACACAGTCCGGCTGAGTCGAGTGAGAAAGGGAGAAAGGATTATTCCATGAAGCTACAGAACAAGGTAGCGATCGTCACGGGATCAGCCACGGGAATCGGTCAGGCAATTGCCTGTGGTCTGGCCCGTGAGGGAGCGGCAGTAATCATCGACTACATCGGCAAGGGGGCCGATGATGCAACGGCGATGGTGAAGCAGATAAGCGGTGATGGCGGGCGGGCCATTGCGGTGGAGGCTGATATTTCCGATCAGAGTCAGGTCCAGCAGCTCGTAGCGAGAACGGTACAAGAGTTCGGACGTCTTGACATAATGGTGTGCAACGCGGGGATCGAGACGAAGATGTCGATCCTGGACGTGCCTCTGGAACTGTGGAACAAGACCGTTGCCGTCAATCTCACCGGGCCATTCCTCTGTGGACAGGAGTCGGCGAAGCAAATGGTAAAGCAGGGTGACGGTGGGCGCATTATCAACATCTCTTCGGTGCACGAGGATCTGCCCATGCCGACCAATACGCCCTACTGTGCTACCAAGGGCGGGTTACGCATGTTGATGCGTGGCATGTCGGTCGAGCTGGCGCAGCATGGCATCACAGTCAACAACATTGGTCCTGGAGCAATCGACACTCCAATGGATGCGCCGCTCAAAGCTCACCCAAGCGAGATGAAGGAGCTGCTCGACCACATTCCCCTGCACCGCATGGGCAAGCCGGAGGAGATCGCCAGTCTTGCAGTCTTTCTCGCGTCCGACGACAGCGCCTATATCACCGGCAGCACATACTTCATCGATGGAGGCATGCTCCGCTGGTCGACCAGTCTGTAAAAGGTGGGGATTGCGGACTCCGAACTGATTGGCTGTGGATCACGGTATCGAGGTTGCGTTGAGCCGCCGGTGTCTCAAGTATCGGACGCGTCATGTCTGATGTGATTTACCAGGCGAGTCTGGAGCCGATCCGAGGACGCAGGGTCGGCATTATCGGATATGGGAACCAGGCGCATGCACACGCCTTGAACCTTCGTGATTCAGGGGTACCAGTTCGGGTCGGGCTGCGCGAGGGGAGTCCGTCCGCCGGACGAGCGAAGGCAGACGGGTTTGCAGTCGAATCCATTCCAGCGGTGTCCGCGTGGTCAGATATGGTGTGTTTGCTTACTCCCGACCACACCCATGGCGTTCTATACCAGTCCGACATCCAGGAATCGCTCACGGACGGCGACGCTTTGCTGGTCGCTCACGGCTTCAGTGTGCTGTATGGCCAGGTGAGCACGCCCCCAACCGTCGATGTCGTGCTGGTCGCCCCTGTAGGGCCGGGAGCCATGTTACGGAGACTGTTTCAGCAGGGTCACGGTATTCCGGCGTCGTTTGCAGTCCATCAAGACGCATCTGGTAGAGCAGACGAGCTTGCCCTGTCCTATGCCGCCGGCATCGGATGCACCCGGGCAGGCGTGCTGCGATCGTCCTTTCGGGAGGAAACCGAGACCGACTTATTCGGTGAGCAGGCCGTGTTGTGCGGCGGACTCACCGGCCTTATAGAGGCCGGCTTTCAGACGCTGGTCGCTGCCGGCTACCAACCCGAGATTGCTTATTTTGAGTGTGTCCACCAGGTGAAATTGATTGTGGATCTGGTGTACGAGTTTGGAATCCAGGGGATGTACGACCGCATTAGCGAGACGGCGGAATTCGGCGCGTACCGTGCCGCGCCGCGGATAATCGACTCCCAGGTGGAGAAAACTATGCGGGAGCTTCTAGGCGATATCCAGAGCGGCCGCTTTGCACGCGACTGGATCACGGATTGGTCGCACCAATTCGCCGAGCTTCACGAGCTTCGCAGGCAGGCAAACGAGGAGATAGCCTCACTTGA
>DASVZE010000111.1:0-2602 GCA_036391775.1 Chloroflexota bacterium
TGATCTGGCTTCAGCAGAGAACAGACGAGGAGCTGTTGCGCCGCTTCGACGAGCTACTTCTGGATAAAGAACCGTCCGAAGGTCTAGCGGTCATGTACCTGACGAAGGCGCGATACGCTTTTGGCGCCGGCCGCTACGAGGAAAGCGGCGAGTGGGCCGAGAAGATGAGTGAAATTGCTCGAGCTGTTGGGTCCGACTATATTCTGGCCGAGGCGGAGGCTCGACGCGGCACGGCCGTCGCTTACCACGACATCGCCCAAGGTATCGCCATACTGGAAGAGGCAGCAATGCTGGCGGAACGGACGGGAAACAGTTCCGCACTGGGACTTTCGCTCAACAATGTCGCCTTCGAGTACATGCTCCGCGGTGATCTGCAAAGGAATCTGCGTTACCGAACGCGCGCGCTCGAGCAGGCGCAGAAAGTGCAGTCGCCCACGGCACAGGCGTGGGGAAACGCCATGATGGCGCAGGCTCATCATTACCTTGGAGACCTAGAGAAAGCGCGTGAGCATGCCGAGATCGCGGTTCGGTCTGTGCGCGTCATGGAGCGGATCTGGCACACATCGTATGCTCTTTATGTTCTAGCCCATGTCAAGGTCCTGGCAGGCGAGGTCGACGACGCAGCCGCGCTGATCCAGGAAGGTCAGGAGATTGCCCGCAGTCACAGCGATCTCCAGGGCATGGGCTATGGTCGCTCGATCGGCGGCGAGCTGTCGCTCCTGCGCGGTGAGCCGGAGAAGGTCATCTCGATGTACGAAAGTGTCCCTACCGCTGACATCGTTTCCTTTGAGAGTTGGGTTGCGGCCGAAGCATATCTCGCGGTGGGGAAGGCCGATATCGCGGAACAGATTGCCGGCGAGATGATCCAGCCTGACAGCTGGTTCCGGTCGGAAGGGCTCCGTATCCGGGGCATGATCGCGGCCGGCCGTGCAAGGTACGACGAGGCAGAGAACGACTTCTCCAGCGCCATGGAATTGGCCAGGACTCAGGGATACCGTGTGGAAGAGGGCCGCAGCCTGTACGAGTACGGCAGGATGTTGGCGACGCGAGGCGACCGGGACGCGGCTCGAAAGTGCTTTGGGCAGGCGCTTCGTCTCTTCCGCGAAATAGGTGCGCATGCCTACGCCGACCGCACCGAGCGAGCGATCTCCGAGCTATTGGCCGCCTGAGAAAGGCAATTGAGTCGGAATTGAAGGAGTGTCATTCATGCAGGTATTGACCGGTATCCCACAAAGTGAGCTTCAATCCCGGCGAGAAAGACTCCTGGACCACGTCCGGAGCCGGAAGCTGACCGGCTTTGTCCTCTTTGACGAGAAGTACATCCAGTACTTCGCCGGCTTCAGCTTTCTGGCGACCGAGCGTCCGGTTGCCTTTGTCGAGAACCTCTCAGGCGACATGGCGGTCTTTGTGCCGCAGTTCGAGGAAGAGCGCGTCCGCGCCGAGACCGACTTCGATCGAGTGGAGTGTTACCCTGAGTACCCTGGAACGGAGCATCCCATGTCAATCCTGGGCAAGGTGCTGGCGGACATGGGAGTGACGGGTGCAATCGGCGCCGACCAGGACGGCTATCCGGGCATCCTGGGATATCAAGGCCCGGCGTTGAGCGCCGTCACAGAGAGCCGCGTTGACCCGCTCGACGGGTTCATTGAGGGCATGATGGCGCGTAAGAGTGAGGCCGAGGCCGGACTCATCCGGGAAAGCGGCCGGTGGTGCGGTGTCGCGCATCAGCTGCTCCAGAAGTACACCCGGCCCGGAGCCGGCGAAACCGACGTCAGCCTGCAGGTGGCACGGGAGGCGACCCGGCGCATGCTGGAGACGCTCGGCTCCTCCTACGGAGGACAGCAGGCATCCTCCGACGGCGCATCGGCCGGGTACCGAGGCCAGATCGGGCGACGGAGCTCCTGGGCCCACGCCCTATCTCACAACATCGTCTTCCAGGAGGGAGATGTGCTGGTGAGCGAGACCAGCGCGCCCATCTGGGGCTACAACGCCGAGCTGGAGCGAGCCATGATCATCGGCGAACCGACTTGCGAAATGCGCCGACTGTTCGATCATACGGTGGCCGCTCAGCAGGTAGCGTTCGACGCGCTCCGGCCGGGCGTCACCTGCGCCGATGTCGACGGTGCGGTGATGCGCTACTTCGAAGATCACGGCCTGCTGCCCTACTGGAGGCAGCACACCGGCCACGCTATTGGGCTGAGAAACCACGAAGCGCCCTTTCTCGACGTGGGCGACCACACACGGATCGAGCCGGGCATGGTCTTCACCATCGAGCCGGGACTCTATTCCAGCGAAATTGGCGGCTTCCGCCATTCCGATACCGTGCTCGTCACACCGGACGGCATCGATATTCTCACCGATTACCCAAAGGATATTGAGAGTTTGACCATTCCGGCATGAGATCGAACTGTTCGCCTCCACACGAGATCCAGATGCCAACTGGCTAAGAGAGCCTGGCCCGAACCTCTGCGCCCGGATCCCCGAGTTGTGAGTGGAGAGCAGCGAGATTTGCGGTCAGGAGCAGCCAGACACGACGAGAAGATGCAGTGTCGGCCCTCAGTCCCGTCCGGCGCACCATAACAGACCCCGGAACGTCACTTGC
>DASVZE010000112.1:0-2422 GCA_036391775.1 Chloroflexota bacterium
GGGAGGGATGAAGACGCGCTTATAGCCATAGGGATCTGCGCTGTTCAAATCGTTGGGGTAGCTGTCGTCCAGGATGGGGTACGAGGCATTGAGGGTGACGCCGCCGAAAGTGTCGATGACCTTGATGAATCCATTGAGACCAACCCACGCGTAGTGGTGAATCGGAATTCCGAGAAGCTTCTCGACGGTAAATCGTGCCAGTGGAACTCCACCGTATTTATGTGCCAGGTCGATCTTGCCCATTCCGTGCCCTGGAATCTTCACCCAGAAGTCTCGAGGTATAGAGAGCATCGAGACCTTGTAGTTCAAGGGATCCAGTGTCACGATGATCATGCTCTGAGTGAGCGGACGGGCCTCTTCCTTCTTCTTGTCGTTGTCACTGCCGAGAACCAGAAAATTGACCCGCTTTCCACCGTTGAGTGGCGGAACGACGACTGTGGGCTCGGCCTTATAGCGAGGCGCCGTCTGGCCGGTCATCGAATCGACCGCCTGGTAGACGTGGTAAGCCTGCCAGCTGAACCAGGCGGCGCCGATCAGCAACAGGCCAATAAGACCTCGGATTACCCAGCGCATGGGAATCTAGTACCCGGGCGCCGCGGAGGTGGGTAGACAGGCACGCGTAATTGTAGCGGGCTACGCCTGCTGGTTTATAAGGGCAAGCAGATCCCCATGCACCGATGCGTTTGCGGAGGCGAGTATAGAGCCATGCTGTACTTCGTACATGTGCCCCTCCAGCGAGGTCACCGGGCCGCCTGCTTCCTTCACTAGTACGACTCCTGCTCCGTAATCCCAGGGATTGGCCGACCGGTGAATTACCGCATCAACTCGGCCGGCGGCACAGTACGCCAATGCTAAAGCCACGGCACCGAAGTTTCTGGTGCGCAGGACGCGCGGCGCGATCGCGGCAATATCGCGTAAGCAAAGATGGATGGTCTCATCATGAAAATCGACCGTAAGATGGACAACAGAGTTCGCGGTTTGCGCGTCTCTTCTAACGCCGATGGTCTCGCCGTTCAGCCACGCCCCTAGACCCTCTGCGCCGGAGAATGTCTCTCCTCGCAATGGGTCATGCACCACACCCAGCACCGGACGCCCGTCCTTGAACGCGGCAATGCTGACACACCAGATGGGGAGTCCGCGCGAAAAATTCAAGGTGCCGTCGAGGGGATCAAGATACCAAACCAGGCCACTTGCGGTCTCTCGACTCGAGCCCTCCTCCGCCACAATTCCGTCCGCGGGAAATGACGTGCGCAGCGTGCCGACGAGGCTTTGTTCAGCAAGCATGTCTGCTCTGGTGACGACGTCACGCTGCCCTTTTAACTCCGTACCTATGTCGCCTGCCGCCACAATCTCTTTAATCGTCTGACCCGCTTCGATAGCTGCCGAACACGCCAGGCGCAATCGACTCTCCATCTCGTGGGCAGTGTCTGTGCCGTCGAACTGCTGCATATTGGTCCTTGCACGTGACTACGGTAAGTGCGATACTCGGGCCCTCACGTGCATTTTGTTTGATTTTTAGCGGGTTGTGTCGGTTAATTGAGAAGTGTCCGCATGCGGTGATCAGGTCTCCGTCATTGTCTATTGGTCCCCGATCGGACATCTATCGCTGCAGTAGCTCCTTGACATTTCGACATTATGGCCGATAATGCTGACTATCAGCCCAACCGTCAGACAGGAGCATGCTCACATTGACCCATCTCGTTGACGCGGCCCTGATCAACTCGCGCGTTTCTCGGCGGTTGAAAAACCCTCGCCTGAGCGGTCATGCGCTTCGCGAGATTGCGACGATGCTCACTTTCGAGCAATACCGAATTGAGCTGGCTTTTGCAGATCTGGACGTTCAATCTCATGGTCTACGTCGGGATTTGTTACCTCTCGACCGCGCGCTTTCCGCCATGAATGAGGCGGTTCAGGCTCTCCATGCCTTGGCTCAAACTGCAAGTGTGGCCGAACTTCGAATAGGTGTCAAAGCAGCGCACGAAAATGCGAGCGTGGTGCTCGCTCTGCTTGAGGCTGAGGTCAGGGCTGGAGAGCAGGGTTGATCGACGATTCTGGGCCATCGGCGTTTCGTAACTGAGCACAGACGCAGGTATTGCACCGGGCATGTCTGGCGATGTGACATCATCAGAGCATCCTACCTCAACCAGGGTGCTCGATGCTCCGTGTACCGCGCCCCTGTACCGCTGAGCTCGTGACTGATCTCGAGAGCTTATGGCATGGTGGGCTAGGTCCGTACGCTCGTTCGTCCTGTGCTTGCAGACCTGTAGCCTGGAGGTGCCCTGCTCCAAGCGTGATCCTATTGCAATCCTATGCACTTGACGATCTTGCCGTCCGCCACTCGGTAGGCAGAAGGTATGAAGAACTCGGGCACAGGCTCCCCGAGAACGAGGCCGGTCACGTGCTCCTCTTGCACCACCCAGGA
>DASVZE010000113.1:0-3655 GCA_036391775.1 Chloroflexota bacterium
AGCGAAAAGGCTACTGGAGAAGAAGGAGAGAAAGCTAGACCTTGGTGTTGCCACAACGGAAGCGAATGAGCATACGTACTTCGTCAATTTTGCCGAGACCGGTATCGGAGCCAGTGTGGTAGCACATGAAGCCCGATCTCAGAGGGAGCTGCCTGGCCGCGCCTCGTACATGCTCTCGGCGGTCGAGGCCATCAGGGAGCACCGAAGCTCCGTGGTAACCGTCCTGGTCGACGACCTCGTGATCTACGAGGGACCGGCCGTCAGCGTTGTCGCGGCCAACGGAGCATTCTTTGGGGGCGGCATGAAGATTGCCCCTGGAGCAGTGATGTGGGATGGCGCTCTGGACGTTGTTGTCCTGGGCGACTTCACTCGGGCAGAGCTGATCGCGAACATGTGGAAGATATATCCAGGAGTGCATGTGCGAATGCGCAAGGTGACATATCGCCAGGGAACACGCGTGCAGGTCGTTACCGAGCGACGCACTGGCCTTGACCTCGACGGAGAGCTGTATGATTTTGGCTCCTATCAGCTGTCGGTGGTTCCCGGCAGTTTGCGGTTGCTTGCCTGATCTCGTACCAAGGCGCCCACGCTGGGACATGGCACCGTCGTGGTAAAGTTGAGTGGTCAAGACGCAGGCCGCAGCCTGCGTTTTTTGGTGAGGCGAAAGGGGAGATGGTGAGAGGTGCTGCACTTTCAGTGGCGATTGCACTGGCTGTTGCAGGATGTGGCGGATCTAGCGGAGGAAATCAACCGCACTCGACACATGTCGCCGCTGTACCGACGACCGTGGTGACCGCTGCAACTCCGGGGACTCCGCCCACAAGCGTATCCGGCAATCCATCAACTGCCGTACCGGTTGCAACACCGTCCGCGCCCTATCGAAAGTTCGTAGCAACTCTCTGTCGCGCCCTGCGTAGCGCCGACACATCGGTTGTCTCTGGCGATCTCTCCAACTATCAGTACAACACGGGCGTGCGCTGGGGATATATGGGAGATGGTGAAGGCCAGACATCAGACCCAAGCATTTTTTCCGCTTGGTTGGCCGCCCGGACAGTTCGCTGCGCTTACTCTACCCCGGACTCCGCGGGCCACGGAGCGCTTCTCACCCGTGGGTGGCATGTGACCGGCGGTCCCTGGAGCATTATCGAGCTGGATACGTACAGCGGCCAGTGGAAGATTACCGACTTCACGTTCGGCCGACCGGGCGTGCTTTACAGAGCGCTCCGCACAGCCGGACCGGCTGTGCGAATGTGACGGTGACCGCAACGTGACGACGCGCATCGCTTTTCTCTCACTCCACAGTTCGCCTCTGGCAAAGATCGGCACGGTCGACGCGGGCGGAATGAATGTCTATGTTGGCCGGCTGGCTGAAGAGTTAGCTCGCCTCGATGTACAGGTGGACATCTTCACGCGCCGAACCAGTTCAGGAACTCCTGAGATTGTGGAAGGCAAGCATGGTGTGCGAGTCGTCCACCTCGATGCGGGACCGGCCCGCCAGGTCCCCAAAAGCGCGCTCCCACTCTATGTGCCGGCGCTAGCGGCCAGCTACTCTCGCTTTACCAAGCGGCACTGCCTCGAATACGACCTTCTGCACGCGCATTACTGGCTCTCGGGCCTGGTGGGATTGGAAGTTCGAGGCGGTGCGCCTCTCGTTGCCATGTTCCACACGCTGGCGCGCGTCAAGGAGTTCTACAGCGGCGGACCCGATCCGTCGGATTCGTCACTTCGATATGAGGGTGAGAGGCGTGTCATGGAAAACGCCGACGCTGTGACGGTGGCAACGGCGGACGAAGAATTACACATGGAACGGCTGTATGGAGTGAAACCTCTCAACTACGTTGCCATTCCACCGGGAGTGGACTTGCGGCGTTTTTCCCCTGGAGACAAGGAGAAGAGCCGGCAAAGGCTGCAAATCGCAGCCGACAAGACGGTGCTCTTCGTCGGCCGGCTCGATCCAATAAAGGGTCTGGACGCATTGTTGTGGGCGATGGCAGACATTCGGCCGCGTACCCCGCAGACGCTCAAGCTGGTGGTCGTCACTGATACTGGAGAAGAATCGCCTCGATACCTGCGCTATCGCAAACTCGCATCTGGACTGGGCCTCGATGGCGTGGTCGAATTCAGAGACCTCGTTCCACAGAAAACACTCGCGCACTATTACCGTGCGGCAGACGTCTGTGTTGTACCCTCCGCCTATGAGTCGTTCGGCATGGCTGCGGTAGAAGCAATGGCGTGTGCGACCCCGGTTGTTGCCTTCCGGGTGGGCGGCCTCGCCTCGACGATCGCACACGACGAAACCGGCTATTTGGCATCGCCCGGAAGCAGGCAAGATCTGGCGCAGCAACTTTTCCGGGCTGTCACGAGCGACGATCTACCGGCCATGGGGGCGCGTGCCCGCGACGCCGTTGAGCAGTATAGCTGGGCCAGAACCGCCGGCAAGACGCGGGATCTCTACGACCGCATGCGAGAGACCGTGGCGGAGTCGCTTACGGGGGCGTAGGTCGTCGAGTCGTTGGATTCAACAAATGAGACGCCGGCGTTCGACCTATGCATTTTATGCACAACGTCTGTACAATGCGGACGTGGACACTCGCGCGGGCTCCTTCGATCCCAAAGTATATCCGGATGTGCCCCTCTACAACATTCAAGCCGTGTCAACGGCCACCAGTGTACCGGCCATAACGCTGCGATCCTGGGAGCGCCGGTATGGGATCCCCCGACCGAAGCGAGATGCGAAAGGCTACAGGCTATATTCGGAGCGCGATATCGCGGTTGTCCAATGGCTGAGAGACAAAGTGGAACGGGGCGTCGGCATCAGCCGCGCCGTCCACATGCTCGAACTGATTGAGCGCGGAGAACCGGAAAGCGACAGCCTGGTCACCTTCGATTTCGAGTCCCTGCGGGAGCGTTTGCTGGAGGCAGTCGGGCGAATGGATGAGGCTGCCATGAGCCGTATTGTGGCCGAAGCGCTGATGGTTGCAACGGTCGAGGAAGTCAGCCTTCACGTGCTACAACCCGTCTTATATGACGTAGGAGAGAGGTGGGCCGACGGCACGATGTCGGTCACCGCCGAGCACGTAGGCTCAAATCTGCTGCGCGCTCACCTGGCGCAACTGGTCCGCATTACTCCCCCTCCCTACCACAGCGCCGTGATCATCGTAGGATGCGCTCCAGGCGAGCTACATGACATTGGCGCTCTCATGCTGGCGTTGTTCTTGCGGCGCAGAGGATACGAAGTGATATATGCCGGCGCAAATATTGAGCCGGAAAGCCTGATCCGAGATGCTCAACGCTTGCAGCCCGCCGCCATTTGTCTCTCGGCCAGTACTGCCAAAACAGCTGCCTCGCTGCGCGATCTGCTTTCTCAGCTACAAGATCAGTGTGCATGTCTCCTGGCCTTCGGCGGAAAGGCTTTTAACGACCAACGCGATCTCGCATCCAGTCTCCAGGGCACCTATCTCGGTGCGGATGCATCGACAGCCACAGAGACTCTGCAAAAAAGTCTAGACACGATCGCCGGGATAGTATAGTTCGCGTCAAGGATGGATCAGTCGCACCCTGACGCGAGGTACCTGATCCGATTTCGTTACCATTTTCAAGAGAGCTTACAAACCACGACTCGAGTCGAGGGAGGACAGGTGGCAACGGTTCAAAC
>DASVZE010000114.1:0-2919 GCA_036391775.1 Chloroflexota bacterium
TCTACATGGCCGGCTTACTTGCCGCGAAGTCTCTGGCGCATCACGGGTTCCGGGTGTTTGTGCGGGAACGGTTGCTCCGGCTGGGTGTTCCCTATCTCGTCCTCATTCCGCTTATCTGGCCGGTCGTGAGTTATCTGCTCAATCGTGTCGGATCCACAGCTACCAGCGAGTCACTATGGTCCTACTGGTGGCGAGAGCTGGTGCATCTCAACTCCGGCGCGCTCTGGTTCATCTTAGTCCTGTTGCTGTATTCCGTCGCGTATGCAATCTGGCGGACGCTACACCCGCCGACAGTTACGGGCGGGCCACTCGGCCCAATGTATCTGGTGTCTCTGGGCGTGGCTATCGGGTTGGTAACGTTTGCCATTCGCATAGCGCTGCCCATGGATTCCGAGCAGTTTCTCAATGTGCACCTGTGGCAGTGGCCACAATGTGCCTTCATGTTCTGGTTCGGAACTGTATGTGGGGAACGAGGCTGGCTGAAGGAATTGCCGGATGTCTGGTGGCATCGCGCCGGGCTGATCTCGCTGGTGGCCGTTCTCTGCGTCCCCTTGCTCCTGGTTGCCGGAGGTGCGTTGTCCGGACAAGACGTAGTGTTCAAAGGCGGTTGGCATTGGCAGGCGTTCGCGGCTGCCGGGATTGAAGGAGTGCTCACCGTGAGCGCCACGCTCTGGTTGCTTGATTACTTCCGGCGGCGGCACAACCGGCAGGGACGATTCGCCCGGAATCTAACCCGTTCCGCATACGCAGCTTACTTAGTGCAGTTCGGCGCGCTCGTCGCCCTCGGCGTCGTCATGCGCCAACTCGCTTTACCGGACATGGTGAAGTTTCTACTGGTGGCTCCTACCGCGGTCGTCATCTCCTTCGCCGTCGCCTGGCTGCTCGTCATCCAGCTGAAGTTTGCCTCCCGGATCCTTTGAGCGTCTTGAACCCCAGCAGCCACATATAGACAACAAAGAGGGCGACGGTGGACCACTCGATCCAGGCCGCGTTCCGGTCAATGAACGACGCGACGTAGAGCGCCAATGAGACGACAGCCACTGTGACCAGATCAGGGCTCGCATGCCCGCGCCGCCACACAACCGTAGGGGAGAGTAGCAGTGCCATGCCAAAGCTTCCGAACACGAGATTGGACCAGAACCGGTGGATGCCGTGAAACTCCTCAGGGTACATGCCCGTCATGACTAGCCCGACTCCGCCCAACATGCCCAGGCATTGGACAAGGATGAGAAGTCTCTTCTGGGTGCGCGTGCCGCCGTCGCGCCAGGACGCGAGGCAAAAGAAGAAAGCCAGGGTGAACGTACCACAGAGCGCGCAGCCGATGAGATAGACAGTGGCGCCGCCGGGATTGAGGTTGTGATCTCCCAGCTGACCCAGGAGGTCGCCGTGCAACGGCGAGAACGGGGCCGGATAGTGCAGATAGGCGATCAGCGAGCAGAGAAGATAGGAGCCTGTGGCAGCAAGTCCCAGAACGAAGACGATCATCACGTACTTACTGCATACAGAACCACTAGAGAATCTTGCTCATGAGGGTAAGCCGTGTGACGGCAAGCCACGATAGTCCGAAGGAAAGAGTGAGGCCGATTAGAGCAACGATAAGCATCTTGGCTTCAGGTGGAATTCCAAGTGACCGCAGAGACAGCGCAGTGCCGACGATAATTGGCGTCTGCAGGACGAAAGCGCCGTATGAGCTGCGTGACAGCTGCGCCCCGAGCGTCTTCTGATGGCTGTGGCGACGGCGGAAGTATTCGAGCGACCAGAGCGACGCGCTGACGGCAAGCACCCCCTCGATGCCCGCCAGCGCAAGATCCGGCCAGGGCCACCCGTCGACGTTCGACGTCGCCTGGGCGCTCAAGGCGCCGGTGATCATGAGAAGCATCGCCACCGCTACTGCGGCCAGGACGGCGATGACGCCTAGACGACGCCACAGGTGACCAGGGAGCATCGCGAGCCAGCCTCGCTCCGCGCACAGAGCGCCAAACCAGAACATCACCGGGTACTGGACCCACAGTCCGACGTGCAGATTCAGCGCCTGCCTGGGATCGAACGGCCAGATGAGGCGCAATACCGCCGATCCGGCGGCGATTGAGGCGGCGAGGACGATTAGTTGACGGACACGCAGTGGGGCCGTGTACGACGTTTTGCGAGGATGGCTGTTCCGGTAAATAGCGTAGCTGATGGAGAACATCAGCAGGAACAGGACGAACCACATGGGACCGAGGTTCATGATCCAATCCTGGTGATGGAGAAACGCCCAATAGGGCTCTGGGTTTGCGGTGCCAGGAAGAGTCGCCAGATAGACGGCATACCGCACGATCGGCATAACGACCAGAACAAATGCGGCGAGGGGAACGCCCAGGCGGATCAACCGGTCGCGCACGAAGCGCCCGGACCCTTTGTGCTCCAGAGAGGCGGGGGTGAGCAATCCGGAAACAAAAAAGAACAGACCAACGGCGAAGAGCCAGCCTATCTCCATAAGGACGCTGAGTGGTGTCATGATCAGCGACCTATGCGACTGCTCCAGGTAGATCCAGCTTCCGAGCCCTCCATATGTGATCACCGCATGACCCACGATGACTCCCGCGACCAGGATGACTTTCAAGTTGTCCAGGTACAGGAGCCGCTCCGACGTCCGGGTGGCGGTGGAGGGCGTCCCGAGAGGCACTGATGCGGTTGAGATAGCCATGGACTCTCTCCCGGAAGGCACGCCGAGCGGATCGGCTTAAATCGGGACCCCTCAGCAGGATGGCCCGACAGGAATCTCTTTCTTGTGCTCATCGTAAAGCCGGATGCTAGCCACAGCTATCGGTCGCGCACCTGATTTGTCGAGCGTGCCGGCCCGAACTTTGGGACGAATCCACGTAGGGATTGAGGGTTAAGGGCGTAATCAGATGCCCACCAGCCAAATATCGGGTGTTC
>DASVZE010000115.1:0-2788 GCA_036391775.1 Chloroflexota bacterium
TAGCGAGCTGAATCGCCGATGGAAAGCAGAGAGCTACGCCGCATCGCTCGCTCCTGTCGCCAGCCGCATGACACTCTCCTCTGTTGCTTCCTGCGCCGGCATCGTGCCGACGATCGTTCCCTCATACATAACGTGGATAACGTCGCTAATGCCGATGAGCTCTATCAGGTCGGTGGAGATCAAGAGAATGCCCAGACCCCGGGAAGATAGCTCCCGGAGGAGGTTATAGATCTCTGCGCGAGCGCCGATGTCGACCCCGCGCGTAGGGTCATCGAGCACCATGAGCTTCACATCCGGCAGCATGAGCCAGCGCCCGAAGAGCACCTTTTGTTGTCCGCCACCCGAGAGCTCGCTCACGGACTGCGACAGTCGCGCATAACGCAGCCGCAGGCGGTTAACAGTGTCCACGACGCGGCGGCGTTCCATTCGGTCCCGCACAAAGCCGCCGACGCTCAATCGGCCGAGGGCGGCCAGCGCGACGTTGTTCTTGATGGTCAGTGGCCGCATCAGGCCCGAGAAGTTTCGGTCCGGCGGCACGTACACGATTCTGCGCTTGATCGCATCACGTGGACTCTTGAAGCGCACCACCTTGCCGTCCATCAGCATAACTCCGCTTGTCGGCACCCGTGCCCCGGCCACGATCTCCGCCAGGGCGTGCTGTCCCTGCCCTTCCAGGCCACCGATTCCAACGATAACGCCACTGGAAATTTCGAGTGAGAGATTCTTGACCGGCCCCGCAGACACGTTCCGAAGCTGCAAAAGGGGCTGGGTCGGAGTTTCGCCTGCCACCGGCCCCGGGTACACCGTGTCGATCGCTCTCCCCACCATCAGCGTGACCAGTCTGTCACGTGTCATCTCATGTGTGGGGTGAACGCCAACGAGCTCGCCGTCACGCATCACTGCCAGTGTGTCCGTCAGCTCCAGTACCTCGTCCAGACGGTGGGAAACAAACACCACACAGTGACCGCTCTCGGAGGACAGTTTGCGAATGATGCCGGCCAGGGTGCGCACTTCCTGTGACTCCAGTGATGATGTCGGCTCGTCAAGAATGAGTACACGAGGCCCCCAATAGAGTGCCTTGGCGATCTCCACCATCTGCTGTTCCGCGGGCGACAGCTGTGCCACCATCTGACGCACGTCCAGGTTCATGCCCAGCCGGGTAAGTACTGTTTCGCTCGAACGATTCACCTGGTCGACATCGATGAGATTTCGCTTTCTTGGTTCGCGCCCCATCGCCACATTTTCCGCCACCGTCAGATTCGGGAAGAGGCTCAACTCCTGATGCACAATGGCAATTCCCTCGGCTCGCGCCTGATGGGGCGAGCCGAACGTCTTCTCCTTTCCATGGACGGTGATGGTTCCCCGGTCGGGCCGCACCTCTCCCGCGATCATGCTCAGAAGCGTTGTTTTGCCGGCTCCGTTCTCGCCCACCAAGCCCAATACCTGACCGGGATAGAGGTTCAGCGAGACGTCGCGAACCGCCAGGGTGTGACCGAATTGCTTTGTAAGCCGCACGCATTCGATGAGGGGAGAAGCGGCAGCAGACATGAACCTCTCCATGGTTGGTGCCTCCCGGATCTCTGGAGATCCGGGAGGCACCCATTGATCAGTGGCTAAAGATCTTCCTGAGCTGGGCGTCCGACAGATCCGTCGGCACCCAGACGCTATCAGGCAAATTAGGTTTGAGATACTTGGTGAGCTGGCTGGCCGTGATCAACGGCGCGGGCTCAATGTAGTTGTGGTCGTACTTCTGTCCCTTCAAGATGCGCAGCGTCTCGTCCAGCGCCTTCACCGCAAGCGTCGTAGGCTTGGTACTGGCGGCTGACTTAAACGTCTTGCTCTTGCGCAGGGCGTACCACTTCTTCAGGAACCCGTTGTTGAGCTCGCCGGTCATGGGCACCAGGGGATGACCGGCGGCCTGGAACGCCTGGATAGCGCCGAGAGTCATGGCGCCTCCCTGCGACCAGACGCCGTTCACGTTGGGATGCGCCGAGAGCATATTGGCGGTAGCGGTCTGGCCCTTGGCCTGATCCCAGTCGGCGTTGGCCGACGCGATAACGTGGATTCCCGGATAGTGCTTGAAAACGGACTGGGCACCGTTCCAACGATCAGCGTTCGTAGACAGACCGGCGATGCCGTTCAGTGCGTAGATGTTCCCTTTGCCGTGTAGAGTATTCGCCAACCATTGGGCAAGCACTCTGCCGAAGTCGGTGTCTTTTACCGTTACCAGACTGGTGTAGTCACTTGTGTTGGCTGTAGCAGCGAGCAGGATTACCGGGATTCCCGCTCGCTTCGCCTGCTCGATCACATGCACGCTGGCCGACGGCGAGGCGGGCGTCATGATGATGGCGTCGACCTTTTTGGCTATGAGCGACTGGATGTTGGACGTCTGCTTGGCGGCACTACCGTCAGCCGAGGTGTAGACCACATTCTTGACGTCGGCCTTGTGGTGATTAACAGCGTTTTTGAACTCCTGGTAGAGCTGCACAGACCAGCTATTACCCAGGAAATAGATGTCGTAGCCAATGGTGAACGGCCCCTTTTTCGCGGCGTGGCTTTGGCTGCCCGGACTGGCCGCACCGCGGCCGCTACCAAAGCCGGCAGCGATTGCAAGCGCCAGTACCAGAGCGAAGATTCCGTTGAGCCAGGTTCTTCTCATGTTCACTCCTCCTGATCCGCGTGACCCGGCAACCCGAGGGCAACTGGGGCCGAGTCACCAATAATGGGGCTGACAACGGTATGACGCGCGATGCAAAACGACGACTCCTTGCCTCAGACCTCCTTACTA
>DASVZE010000116.1:0-2117 GCA_036391775.1 Chloroflexota bacterium
TGTTCACACAGTGTCATACTTCTCTGTAGACTCGCTGAACGACGTCGAGACGACAAAGGACACAGTCCCAATCAAGATAGACAACACGCCGCCCTCCGCGCACTTTACCAATTGCCCATCCGGTCCGGTTCCAATCGGGTCGTCGATGAGTGCAAGCTGGGCTGCCTCCGATCCGTCACCCGGCTCCGGCCTGAGCACCCCAAGCGCCGGGTCGGTATCGCTTGATACCAACACGCCCGGGCAGCACAGCGTGAGCACCCCGGCACCACAGGATGTCGCTGGAAATACTGGGGTCGCCGCGACCTGCGTATATACCGTTCAGTACGGCGTGAAGCTACTCTACAAGCCACCAATGACTCAAAAGAGCGGAAGCACTGTCCCGATCAAACTGGAACTAGTCGATGCGCATGGAACCAATCTTTCGTCTTCGGGTCTTGCAGTGCAGGCCCTGTGCGTGGTTCCCCAAGGAAGTACAAGTTGCTCTAGCGCTCCAACCGGCTTCACGTATAGCAACCAGTTTTTTACCTTTCTTGCATCGCTTGACAACGGCGGCGGATATCAGTTCAACGTTAAAAGCACGGGATTAACTATAGGTCACACATACCAGCTTCTCTTCGACGTCGCAGGTGAGTCTGCTTCCACGACGCATTCGGATGCACTTGCTACCTTTACCCTGACCAAGTAGCAGGATTTCGGTTGCAACACGTCACGGAGAGCCTGCCCCTTGGGCGGTGCTCCGTGGCGTGTCTGCGAATCAAATGTCTGCAGGAATTGGTTTGAGCAGAGAGTGATCACGCTCACGCAGATTCGATACGGGAAGATGTCTACGGTCTCATAACAACTGTGTCGCTCCCCGCACTCGTGTAAAGCTGTCCTCCCGCCACCAAGCCGCCGAATAACATTGAGCCTTGCCCGGCGCCAGATACTCGAAAACGACGCAGAAGGCGGCCGGTTGCGGATTGAAGCGCATCCACCCAGGCGCCGTTTCTATGAAGCACAAACAACAGGTGGTTGGCGGCAAGGAGGTGAAAAGTTCCGGAGACTTTTCGCCTCCATAGAATCTTTCCTGTACTTGCTTTGAGGGCAATGAGTCCAACGTACGGAATCGCAGTTGCGGCGAATAGTGTTCCATAAGCGAACACCACTGCAGTAGAGTCGGGCCGTCCTATTCGTACCTGCCATCTCTGCCGCTGCCCGTTACCATTGACGGGCTCAACGCTGGCCGGCTGCTTGACGTCAGGCGGAAATACCAGTCCGTATATACGGCTCGACGTGCCGGTCCAGCTGCCACACGAAGAAAGAGTTGCAATCAAGGACCCGGTACGTTGGTCGATAATCCTGTCCTGGCAATGTCCCTGCCATAGCAGACCCTCAAAGACTCGACCAGCCACAACCGACTGGATCAAACCGCCAGAGGGATTCTCCCACAGCTGTTTGCCGGTTCGTAGGTCCAGAGCATAGGTAGGGCAGCCATTGAAGCAATAGCTCCCGATATACACGACATTGCCCGATATGGTGATGTTCGTGGTAAAGCTAACCGATCTTCGCCAGAGAACCTGGCCGCTCGATGGTTTGAACGCGACAATCGCCTGCGAGCTAACCAAAACGAGCACTCCTCTGGAATAGGCGAGTCCCGATGCCATCAAGCCGGGGCTGACACCTAGATTCTTCGAGGTGAAGAGGCGGATCTGCTTGCCGGACCTGGGGTCCAACATCGCGATCCCAGTCTGGGTGACCGCGTACACGCGTCCGCCGCCAACGATCAAGCCCGTGACCTGGCGATGGAAAACCCATGCAAGGTGGAGGTGCCGTATGGAGGTTGCGCTCAGCGTCCGTTCGCCCGAGTTGAACGACGTGTTGGCGGAGTCGTGACCCGTCATCGGCCATGAACTATCGCCAGAGGCAGATAGTGAGCCAAATGCGACCGCCGATGTCAAGGCGATCGAAATTGCCCGAAGGAGCGTACGCATGGAATACTTTTATCTCCAATTCCCAGGTTTGACGGCGGCTGGATCCGTGGCTGGCAGCAACACCGCCTATATCTTCGTTGATCGAGAGAGGCTTACTGCCGCCAATGCTACACCGCGGGCCAAACATCAAACTCCTTGACAGCGCGT
>DASVZE010000117.1:0-5659 GCA_036391775.1 Chloroflexota bacterium
CACCAATCCGACTTCCGACGTGGATCGAAAGACCGACGAGGACAAGATCTGAGCGGCCAATCTGGAAGCGTTGCTCGGCCAGCCGCAACACGCGTTAAAGGTACTTGATGAGGGACTAGCGCGTCGTTGTGCCTCAGGACGTCTCGATCCGTTCCGCTCCGGCAACGGAGACTTTCCGCCTGCCGATGTCCGGCACTCCCTCACCGTCGATCGCTTCTCCTTTGCCATGGGGGGAGGAGGTGCACCTATGAGGAGTTGCCGTACGTCGAAGTCACTTGCCAGGTCGTCGCGACTTCCTGACTCGATAATCACATGGGGAAGGCCAACTGAAGGGGTCGCCGGCTCGGCTTCATGGCGGACCCATGAGGCCGCACGGGAGGTGGGATGCATCTTCTGACCCACCTCCCGGTGGCTATGAAGCAGTGTGGTCGGCGTGGGGTTACGGACCGACGGTCGAGGCGAAGGCGTTTGTGGGATCGGCGGCCGTGCCCGGGACGGCCTGGACAAAGAAGGGCACGAAGGTCTTGCCCACTGTTCCCAACCCTTCGTAATCGCCGAGGAAGTAGCCGCCGGCAAATGGTGCGGCCAGTTCGTTGAAGGGGCCGGCCACGTGGTTCTCGCTCCAGGTGGCGCCGCCATCGGACGAATGAACCAGCCAGTAGTCGGTCAAGAGCGTGCTCGGATCAGTTGTGGCATTCCGGAGGTCGTAGTAACTGACGCCGACTGTCCCGTCGGAGGCAACCGTGACCGTGGGGGTGAAGGCCTGGGTGCTGGTCACCTGGTTGACCTGCTCGGGGGCTGACCAGGTCCGGCCGTCGTCCGTAGACTTCGACAGGGCAATACCCTCGCGCTGGCCTCCGCTGAACCGCGCATCCTCCCACACCACATATGCTGCGCCGCTGCTGCGATCCACGGCGATGTCCGGGATGCCGGAGCCGGTGCGAAGCGGAGCCCCTGTTACCGGATCGCTCACTCCGATGTCCTCGTCCTGGCTGACGACGATCGGCTTCGACCAGGTCTTTCCATGATCGGTCGATCGGATGACGTTCTCGGTAAATGTGGACTTGCCCGCATGATCGAAATCGCCAGTATCGAACACGTCCAGCAAAGTGCCGTCCGGCAGCACGGCGATCTGGTTCCCAATCGTGAAGCTGGTGGGGCCTGGATCGAAGATGATACTGGAAGGCTGCCACGTCTTCCCACCATCGGTCGTTCGGGCGAACCATACGGGCTGATGAAATGCTCTGGCATGCTCGACTCCTATAACACTGGAGTTCGAGGTACTCGTCGGCGAGGCCGCGCGATCCCAGACGGCGTACACGTACTGCGAGTTGGTCGGATCGGCAGTGATCGACTCCTTGTCGTTGAAGAAGAAAAAGCCCGATGCACGCCCGGAGTCGCGCCGGAGGGTGATTGGTTCGCTCCAGGTCTTTCCTCCATCGGTCGATTTGCTGACCAGGACCGCGCCGTCTACCAACGGGACGCCAAGTGAGCTTGCCTGGAATGTGGTGGTCAGAGCGATCTGGTAGGCATCTCCGTTGGGCGCAAACGTGACCCACGGGTCAGAGGCACGTTCGAAGTCGCCGCCATTGGCCACTGTGCCACCGGCGCACTCACTGAAATGTGCCCAGGATTGTTTCCAGGTGGTGCCGCCGTCCATGGTATAGGCGGCGACGAGCCCGTGAGCGCCACCATTGGACCACCGGTCCTGCTGGAATACGCCGATCATGTTCTTCGAATTAGTCGGATTGACGGCGATGCGCGGCTCAACCTCCGCGTTGGTGTAGTTCGTTCCCGGGAGATTGTCTTCTCCAATGCTTCCGATGGAACAGCCGGCAAAGGGACTGGTGGCAGCAGAAGCCTGGATCGGTGTTGACGCTGTATAGCTTCCAGCAAAGACCATCGTTGCCGGGCCGCCAATCAGTGCGAAAACCAGTCCTGTCAAACCCGCGAGCCGAATGAGTGATGGGTGCTTCATGCCGCTCTCCTTTCCCTTGTCGGCCAATACCGCTTCAGTACCGTACTGTCACGTTACAATCGCCTTTCAGAATTGTCAACCAACATGACAGTGCGGCGTTTTGGCGAATTGACAAGTTCCAGATGCGTTGGTGAGTCATTGCCCTGCTCGTCCTGGCGGTCGACCGCTTTTCTTTCGCCATGGTCGGGAGGATCTGCCTCTATATGGAAGTGAGGTACGTCGAGGTCACGCGCCGGGACGTCACACCCCACCGAGTCGATGAGTCCGGAGGGGCTCCCCTGGTTGTAACGGATCTGCGTCACAAGAAACTACTCCCAGGTTCGCGCCGGCCCGGGGGGCCGGACCGGCACGAGTAGCCGGTGCGTACGACAGTCCTGCAGGTACTCGTGGAGCAGCTCGGCCGCCGCACCGGCGTTGATCGGCTGGACGATAATCCTCTCTCGACGTAAAGTTGGAGCCGCCGTAGAAGCCACCGTGGCGACGTCGGGCGACGTGTGCCGATGTAGCGCTTGACCCTTCCCGCGAACGGGCTGGAGGGTGGGATGGTTCGATCCCACCCTCCAGGATGCTCAGATTGCTTTCGTTAAAGGAGACTCTAGCAACTCTTGCTCAGCGCCGGGTTGTCCTGCACCGGGCTGATGGCGGTTCCGCCGAATCGAGCAACATTCGGCTGCCCGTATTCTGACGTGCCTCCCATGGTATTCGTGGTCTGTCCGGCGATGGTGTTCCCAAAGCTCCAGACGCACTGTCCACTTCGGTCGGGGATGCCGATTCGTGACTGACTCGAGCTGAACCTGGCGAGTGTCCAGTAGGGGTAGAACGCCGCGCCCGTCGGTGGCACGGTGCATCCGGCACCGGTGTTCACGTTGCATAGAATCTCGGAAGCCGGTCCGTCTGTTTCGACCTGGATCTGCGGATATGGCCTATTGGCGGCATCAAAGGGACCAACGTAGTTGAACGGCGTGGGGTGCGTGGCTGAGCCATCCGGCCAATCGGCGATATAGGGGCTCCCGTCGAAGTCCAGATCTCCGTTCTGCGTAACGGTCTGCAAGCAGCCGGCGATAGGCTGGGAAACTGACTGAGCCACGCCGTTCGTGGTTACCGTGCGAGACCCGGCCGGCATGCAAGGGGCGTCCGAGAATTCGCACAATGCCCCGCTTGCGAAGTTATTGGTGGGGCATGCTTCGCCATTCTGCGTGGTCGGATTCTGGCACACACCGGTGGTGAAACTGCATGGCCCCTCGCCGCTGCTGCCCTCGAAGCCCCCGACACAGGTCTGGTACACACTCGGATCGCTGAAGCTGGGGCCGCCACCAATGGGGAAGGGGTTTGTGACACTGTTGCACGGCTCGAAGTGCCCGAGCTCGTCTTCCATGAGGACGCCACCCTCCAGGGCCGCCCATGGGACCTGGTTCTGCTGAGAGGCGCTGCTGTACTCGGCATGGAAGTCGAAGGGCATGCCACTGCAGTCGGCGATATGGGTCGTGGCGTAGCCATTGGCTGCGCTCGCCACCATGAAGCCGCGCTGGCCTGTTGTCATGTCGAGTATGTCGACCCTGACTCCCTGCGAGGTGTCCCCAATAGTCACGTTGAGCGCGTCGCCGGGGTTCATGAATAACGTCTTGCTGTCAGGTGTAAAGGTGTTGACATTTGACAGCTGGGGACTGGGCGGACCCGTGGGGATACCGTCGGTCTGGATGAAGGCGAAGTTGGTGGTCTCGAAACAATTGTTATTGCACGTTGCGAACCCAAAGGTGCATTCCAGGCTGTTGATGTGCAGTGATGCACAGTAGCGGGTAGGGTCGCAGCTGACATTGTCCAGGAATGGCCCGTAACCGGGCGGGTAGAACTGCACCTCGAGAAAGGCGGAGCCTGCGGCATTTGGATCAGAGATCGCACTGCCGTTACTGTCACTGTCCGGTGTGCATGGATTCAGCGGGTACGAGTTTGGATCGCACAGCGGCAGGCCGAACCAGGGCGCGATGCTCAGCTCGGCGTAGTCGCTGGTCGTCGTCCCGGTCGGCGAGGTGGTCGGGGTCCCGGCGGGATCCTTGGCAAGCTGCATGAGATAGGTCATGTGGTTGGCGCTGCCGGGAGCAGTCGAGATGAACTTGACCGATGGCTCGTCATGGCCCACGTAGTGCCCGTTGTCCAGGAAGCGATAGGCCGAGCCATCTTCATCCACTGCAATCGGATCGGTACACAAGCGCTTGAGGGCGTTGCTCACCGAGGGATACACGGGACTGTACCCGTTGCAGTCGAGCGCATTCACCGCATTCGGTGTGATGGACGATGAGGCACTGCGTGCCATGGTGGGCGCGAGACCGAGCGTCAGGAAAGCGAGAATCGCGAGGACGCGGACGAGCCGCATCTGTCGGAGAGGTCGCATGTGGATCCTCCTCCACTGCTGGTCTGGACTCCAAGACACAGCGTCCCGGCGACCGTCACGTGGCGTTTCCCGTAACCTCCTCGTCGCCAGGACAACGAGAAAGAGGAGTCACCGCCAGGCGCCCTATATCTCCGTGCCGGCGCATCGATCCTCTTCGGCCTCCGACTCCGTTCCGCCGCTCTCACCATCACAGTGAGATAACGATAGCCTACAACCGTTCAGTGAGTCCGTCAAGGAGCAAGTCGAATCAAAGACAGTGCGGCGTATTGGCCGAAGAGGAGGATTTCACGGGCGCCGGCATGAGAAGCGCTACATCCTTACGATCGACCTGCAGCACACGCACCTCTTCAGCGGCATGTGCTTCTCGCTTCTCAGTGCAAAAAAACGAGCCGTGGCACCGGGTGATGTCACGGCCCGTCTCCACCTTCAACGGCTGTCAGTAGCGCTCGTCGATTACCAGCTCGGGCGGGGGCCCGGGAGGCGGTTGACTCAGGTCGATCCCATGCACCTCCAGGATGCTTTGCCTGAACCATTCTGCGATCGGCTCACTCGAGCTTCCCATGCTCTGGAGTGCCTGTTGCGGGTCATCCGCTTCGAGATAGACGATGGCCACCGTTCCCTGCGGCGTTTGCTGGTGCCAGACGGCCTCGCGTGTGATCCCTTGACTGCGGCACGCCAACCTCGCACAGGAAACCCTCACATAGCATCGGCGCGAAGCCGACAGGGCCCTCGCTCCATCGGGTGGGTCGGCGAAGAACGAGTGGGGTATCCCCCTATCGAAGATACCGATGGATGGTTCCGACCATCTCCCGGACGTCGAAGGGTTTGGCCAGGGTGTCCTGAAAAAGGTCGGCAGCGCGTGCTGCGTCCAAAAGTCGCGAGGATGCCGACATCGCCACCATGGGCGTCCTACCGTATCCCCGCTTCCGCAGCTCGGCTGCCAGCTCAATCCCGCTCATCTCCGGCAGCATCAGGTCGATCAAGAAAAGGTCGGGAGGTGGATCCTGGGGAATGTTCCGGACGAGACTGGGATGTTCGAAGCAGAGCGGATCGCACCCCTCCATCTCCAGAATATCTCCCAGAAGGTCCCGGACTCCGGGCTCGTCCTCCACGACCACGACGCGCGTTCCCATGCCTGTCTCCATTTGACACACGTCGTCCCACACCAGAGGACGGGTGGTCGGGCTCAGCGTTTCACGTCGGCAGTGCTTTAGAGCGGCAAAACAACGGGCCAGTGCGCGCTTTCCTCCCCCGTTGCCGATGCCGCGTGGCGCGTACCGGCCCGCCAACCG
>DASVZE010000118.1:0-1682 GCA_036391775.1 Chloroflexota bacterium
TGCCGGTGGACCAGTTGTAATACACCTTCTTGTAGGGACAGGCCGCCACGCACATGCGCCAGGCCCGGCACTTGTTTTCGTTGACCAACACCACCCCATCCTCGGCGCGCTTGTAAATGGCGCCGGAAGGACAGGCAGCGACGCACGCCGGGTTGAGGCAGTGATTGCAGATGCGCGGCAGATAGTTGAACACGACGCGCTCCAACTCTGACATCTGCTGCCGTACCACCTCGGGCAGATCCTGCATGCTCGGATCGTTCCGGGCATAGATGTTGGAGCCTCCCAGGTCGTCATCCCAGTTAGGGCCAGATTGGATGTCGATCGGCTCGCCGGTGATCTGCGAGACGGGGATGGCGGTGGGCTGGTCATCGCCCGCCGGTGCATCGAACAGATCCTGGTAACGAAAAGTGAAAGGCTCGTAGTAGTCCTCTAACGCAGGCAAGGAAGGATTGTAAAACAGCTTGAGCAGGCCGCTCAGCTTCGAGTGCAGACGCAGACGAAGCTTGCCCCCTTTAAGCTGCCAGCCACCGCGATAGTCATCCTGGTTTTCCCATTGCGTCGGGTAGCCGGTGCCCGGCCGGGTTTCGACGTTGTTCCACCACATGTACTCGGCGCCCTTGCGATCGGTCCACAGGTTCTTGCAGGCTACCGAGCACGTGTGACAGCCGATGCATTTATCGAGGTGAAAGAGCATACTCATGTGAGCACGAACATTCATCGCGTTAGCTCCTCAGAAATCCGGCTTCTCGATCCGGCGCACAAATACGAAGGTGTCGCGATTCACACCGGTCGGACCCCAGTAGTTGAAGGCGTAGGTGAACTGGGCATAGCCGCCCGCCATGAGCACTGGCTTGAGCCGCGCTCGGGTCAAGGAATTGTTCATTCCTGCCCGGCGGCCTCGGATGGGCGACTTGGGGATGCCGACCGTGCGCTCTGTGGCATGGTAGATAAATACGGCTCCGGCGGGAATGCGAGCCGAGACAATGGCGCGCTGCACGAACACCCCATTATCATTGTGCACCTCCACCCAGTCGTTGTCGACGATGCCCAGTTCAAGGGCGTCTTTATCGTTCAACCAGACGGGGTAGCCGCCGCGCGAGAGGGTCATCATGCGGTTGTTCTCAGAGTAGGTGGAATGGATACTCCATTTGCCGTGCGGCGTGACAAGATTCATCATGCGGCCCGGGCAGGTAGACATCTGGGCAAGAGTCCACTGGGTCTCATCGAGCATGGTATAGTCGGGGCGCCGTTTGTAGGTCGGCAAATGTTCGCCCCAGGTCAGGTAGTCTTGATGATCCAGGTAAAAGTGCTGGCGCCCGGTCAGTGTGCGCCAGGGGATCAGGCGTTCGACATTGAGTGTGAACGGCGCATAGGCACGACCCTTGTTGATGACTGCCGACCACGTGGGGGTGGTCAGGACCCGTCGTGGCTGCGTGACAATATCGGTGAAGTTGTAGCGTACATCGCGCAACCCTTCGGCCAGATCGACCAGCGGTACACCGGTCTTATGCTCTTCGGCTTCGAAAGCACGGTGGGCCAGCTCGCCGTTGGAGGCGGGATCGAGCGCCAGGATGGCTTCCGCAACCTCACGGGCATCAGACAGGGATGGCAGGATTCGTCCGTCGACCTGGCGCGGCTGGCGCCGGACCAGCCGCTTGAACTCATCGGCCACCGGGATCGTC
>DASVZE010000119.1:0-7625 GCA_036391775.1 Chloroflexota bacterium
GCACGGTGAGAACGTCGTCCACGCCCCAGTCGAAGGCAGCGAGTGTGGTCTTGAGGTCCCCCCGCCGCGTGAGGGCAATGACAGGGATGTGACTCGTCCCGGGAACTGCACTTCCCAGCTCCTCCATTAGCTGTCCTTGACAGATATCCATATCCATGATGGCGAGATGCGGCTGCCACGCGTGGAGCACGTCCCGCGCTTCCTTCATATTCTGGGCGACGCGCGGGATGAAGACGCCATGATTGAGCGCCAGCTTGACTACCTCCGCCAGAAGCGGTTGATCGATAACAAGCAACACCCGCGCCGGCGTATGTAGCGCTTGTCTCTCAACGCTCGCCTGCTCCGCCACCTATCTCTCCTTATCGACCCGCTCGCTTCATATCATACCTCGGCCAACAAGCTTCCCATATACAGCAAATAAAGGAGACGTCCCCCACAACCCGGACACGTGTATCGTGTCCTGCTTCACCAGACTGCCCGTGGTGAATGATGAAAGTTCATGACGCGCGCTGGACAGGCCGGTATGCTAGTCCTTGATATCAGTGCGAAGGGACATCCGCGTAAAGCAGGGATCGGGCGAAATGACTATGGGCAATGCGACAGTGGTGCGGCGGGCCGTCGAACGCATCTGGAACCGAGGCGACCTCACTCTAGCCGACCACCTTTTCGACCCTGCCTACGTCAACCATGGTGGTCTCATCCCCGACCTGGTCCACGGCCCCGAGGCGATCAAAATGAGTGTGGCCCTGTACCGTACGGCCTTCCCCGACTTGTACATCACGATCGATCGTCTGGTGTCAGACGGAGATATGGTGGACCTCGACTGGGAGGCACACACGTCTTCGGTTGCCCACTCTCTGTATGCGGAACACAGCGGCCAGGAGGAGACGCTGACCGGAACGACGTGCAGCCGCCTCTGCAATGGACAGATCGTGGAGAGCTGGATGACCTGGGACAGAGAGGGAACTCTGGGCCGTCTAGCTCCTGAGACCGAATTGAGACGGAATCCCGGCGCGAATGTTTTTTGCGCCCGTCCCGATGGCGGCCAGGGCGACCCTAAACGTGATGGGTGAGGGGCAGCGCGCGGCGCTACTTCACATAAAAAAGCCGCCGGCAGGTGAATGCCGGCGGCTGTGCCCCGAGGGCTCGTCGTTCCTTAATTAGGAAGCGAGGACTTTCCCGGTAGCGTGGATCTTCACTTCGCCGGAGATGACCGTGGGGGCCGTCGGCAGAAGCGAGCCAAGATGCTCATTGACCCAGTTCATGGCGAGGGTGTTGAAGGTTTCGCCGTCCGAGCGGTTGGCGAAGAGGCTGGTCGAGACGAGCACGCCGTTGCTGGCGTCGACGCAGGTGTACTCACGGAAACCCTGGGCGTTGCTGATGAAGGCACGAAGTTCGTCTCATCCTCTTGCGCTCCGCCTTCCGCCTCCCAGCGTTCGACGGCTCGCTGTGCCTCTGCCAACCGGGCATCGTAATTCTCAAACTCTTCAGCCATCGTCTTCTCCAGCTGTCTCCTGGTGAGTGGCCTGGTCGTACCGTTTCTGAACCTGGTCCCGGTGCTGGATCTCGCGGGTTAGATAGTCCTTGGCCATTTCCGCCGCCCAGCTTTCCGGACCCTGGTACTCGCAGGCATCTGCATACTGTTTACGTGCAGCCGCCATCGATCTGATTGCTGCACGATACTCCGCGTTCAGATCGTCGCTCATACTTCTTCCCGTTCGGCGTTTGTGGATGAGCACGGTTCTTGTCCGCGCGCGCGGTGGCAGATGGTCCAGGACAGCCACGACGTGGTGTGTGCCTGGATTTACCGTGCCACTGCCTGCAGCAAAGTATAGGTATAATTAGTTATGAAAATGCAAATTTCCAGAATCTTTCTCCAGGAGGCCGCTATCAACACGACCCAGCAAGGGAAAGCTCTCGTTCCCCACACTCTCCAGGCCGATCGCAATCCGACGCTGCTCTACCTGGCTCGCCTTGCGCCGGGGTCCAGACGGACGCAGAAGGTGGCGCTCGATCGCATCGCCGCACTGCTTACCCGAGAAGAGACCACCGCAGTCGATCTGCCGTGGCACCTCCTTGACGCCTCCCAGACCCAACACATCCGCAGTGCGCTGACACTGCGTTACGCGCCGACCACGGCAAACCGGATGCTGGCCGCGCTCCGAGGCGTCCTCCGGGAGGCCTGGCAGCTCGGGTTGGTGGACGCGGACAGGTATCAGCGCGCGGTGGCGGTCGAGAACGTGCCGTGGTTTACTCCTCCTCGCGGCCGCGTCCTTTCGCAGGACGAAATCCGCGCCCTCTTTGAAGCGTGTGACCGCGACGGAACTCCGGCCGGTATACGGGACGCGGCGCTCCTTACGATCCTCTTTGCGGGTGGCCTCCGCCGCTCCGAGGTGGTCGCGCTGGACGTACGGGATTATGACGTTGCAAGCGGGGCCCTGACGATCCGGAGCACGCAAGACAGCCGGGAGCGGATCGTCTATGCCACGGCCGGTGCGGCTCAAACACTCGAACGGTGGATCGCGATTCGCGGAACGGTCCCGGGCCCTCTGTTTGTGCCCATCAACCGGGGACAAAAGCTTTTGACGCGGGAGCGGCGGATGGCTGACCAGTCAGTCCATAAGGTGCTGCAGAAGCGAGGGGAGCAGGCGGGAGTAGCGGCATTCTCGTGTCAGGACCTTCGCCGGAGCTTTATCTCCGGGTTGCTGGACGCAGGAGTCGACCTTGTCACCGTGCAGCGGCTGGCCGGTCATTGCAGCGTGCTGACGACTCAGAGGTACGATCGTCGGAGCGAATTCTCGCAACGAGGGCTTGCCCAGATGCTCGAGGTGCCTGCTCGCACCGTGCGTGGCGTCACGCCTGACAGTGGTTCGTAGAGGCAAAGGAGGAGTAAAGCCATGGGCTCTTTGAAACTCATCCTTGGTTTGGTCGTGGTAGCGGCCGTCGTCTTGTTCGCTGCACAGAATACGCAGGCGGTGACCCTCCACTTCCTGGTATTCAAGGTCCCGTCCGTGCCCATGGTGCTCGCCCTCGTCGTGGCGGTCATGCTCGGGGTGCTCCTGGGGTGGATCGTCGCCGCGCCCGGTCGCTTTCGCCGCATGAGACAGCGGCGTGGCCTTGAGGACCAGATTGCCGGGCAACAGCGAGCAGCGGCGGAAGACAGCCAGCAAAGCACGAGCTGACTCCGGTGAAGGGACGCGCCTTCATCAGCAAGGTCCACAAAGACAACATCACGATGCTGGCTTCGGTGGTTGCCTGGGGCGTGCTTTCCTCTATCATCCCAATCCTCGTCGGCCTGATCGCGATCAGCGGATTCGTCCTGCGCGACCCTGCCAAGCAGCGAGTTATCATCGCCTCTCTGAGCCGGGCCTTACAGCACGTCCTGACCTCTGCTGAACTGCGTGCCCTGGTCAACCTGGTGGTGAACCATACCGGCCTTCTCGGCGTCCTGGGAGCCGTGGGCATGCTCTGGGGCGCCTCCAATATCGGTGGCGCGATGGCCACGGTTTTCCAGCCCATCTTCCAGGTGCGGGGAAGGCCGATCCTTCAGCAGAAACTGCTCGATATCGGGATGATCTTCGTCTTCACCATCCTCATGCTGGTGATTGTTGCCGCGACCACAGCCGGCACCCTCCTGCATGGCCTCCTCTCCAATGCGCCCCTGACGGCTGCCAGCTCCTTTGTCATCGGCACACTTGTCAGCTTGCTCGCGGCTTTCCTCTTGTTTTTTGTCATCTACACCGTGTTTCCCAACATCGAGAACCGGTTTCGGGTGGGACACGTCTGGCAGGGAGCCGGCATCGCCGCGCTCCTTTTCCAGGCACTGAGCTACATTTGGCCGCTCTATGTTGTCTTGTTCCACCCACAGCGGTATGGGGCCGTCCTCGCTCCCATCGTGATCCTCGGCGTCTGGATCTACTTCTTCGCCCTCATCCTGGTCCTGGGCGCCGAGGTGGTTGCGTTCGGTGCCCTTGCAGACGCGAGAGCCGCAGGACAGCCCCTCGGACCAAAGCCGGATGGAACGGTGCCACAGCGAATGGATTGACGAACCCTCACCGCGCAGGTACCAGAGCGGACGAGTCGGTTGTTAGCCGGCCGAGATCAAACATCACCTCGATGGACCGGCCGGTGGACGATGAGAACGGGATAGTCGCTTTGCAAGACTGGGAGCGGATCTAACAGTCGAGGATCTCAGCCTCCCTTGCGGGACGTGGTCAGATAGGTCAGCTTGCTCGTCTTCGTTCCCTCATATGCATGGTAGGCGGCACGTACATCCTGTAGGGAGACGCTTCCCTCCATCCGCCCGGCACCCGATATTGGGCAAGACCCCACCTTAGTCATGTGGACTGTGGGCGAGGTTCGCGGCGCCATTTGAGTTGGGCCGGGTAATGGCCGTTCCACGGAGTGCTGGCTGGCGGGCGTCACGTGGAATGGTTATCCCAAAAAGATCAGAGCATTCGACGCGACGGACCTCCTATGCGACCGCCTCGCGCCGCTGGAAGATGACAAGGGAAGCTCCGGCGCAGACCGCCGCCAGGGCGAGCAAGACGATTGTACCCACGATCGAAACCGTTCCGTTCTCCAGTGCCTGCTGCGGCCCGAAAGCAGTAAAGATGGAGATGTTTCGGAGCCAGCTCCATGCCTCGCTGAGAGCCGAGACGACCCACGCCAGGTAAAAGACGACAGTCAGTCCCGTGGCAGCCCCTGCCGCTCTGGCACGCGAGGAGAACATCGCAGAGAAGAGTGCCGAGTACCCGGCAATGACCAGGCACAGACTGAGGAGAGTCAGGCTGAGTGGCAAGACGCTGCCCGCTGCGATGGGGTGATTGATGAGCCACGCGCCCAGTGCGATGGCAACAACCGTGGTCACGACCAGTGCAAGAGACCCGATCAGCAAGGCTGTGAGCTTGGCGGCGAGGAGTCGGACGCGGCTCGCCGGGACGGAAAGCCAAAGCTCCACCGTCCCACTCTCGATCTCACGCGCGACGACCGCAGACCCAGCCATGATGAGGAAAAGGGCGACGATCACGGGCCAGATGATGTTGAGCATCTCGGTCCCGAGGTAGCCCGCCAAGGTGGTTGACACATCCCGTGTGCCAAGGACCTTGAGCAGATCCTTGGGATAGTTCTTCAAAACGTCGCTATACATCTTTTCGATCGAGGGATACAGAGCGATCAACACCAGCACGTATCCGGCGATGCCAATGGCATACCAGGTCGTGGTCCAGCGGAGATCCTTCAGCGCCCTCCTCAGCATGGGTACGCTCACGCCCCCACCTCCACCAGCTTCCGCTGTTCGTTCGGTTGCTCCGTAGCCGCATAGTACTGGAGGAAGATACTCTCCAGGTCGGCCGGAGCGTATTCAAGATCATCAACCGGCAGATCCCCCAGCTCCTTCAGCAACGGCTGAAGCCCACCACGCACTCCCAGGTGAAAATGGCGACCGCCTCGCTCGACATCGAGAACACGGACTCCGTCGAGATGAGAGAAGAGGTCAGCGGCCACCGGCGTGTGGAACGTCACTTCCATGCGGCGCTCCCGCAGCTGTTTCAAGCGCTCGACCTTCTCCACCATCACAAGATGTCCGTCGCGAATAATGGCAACGCGATCGGCGATGCGTTCCACTTCAGAGAGCTGATGGGAGGAGAGGAACACAGTCTTCCCCCGTGCCTGTTCCTCCTGCAAGAGCTTCAGCAGGTCGATCTGTAGCAAGGGATCGAGACCGCTGCTCGGCTCGTCCAGGATCAAAAGAGGGGCATCATGCATGAGAGCTTGGACGATCGCGAGCTTTTGCCGGTTCCCTTTGGAGAGGTGTTTGATCGTGGGCGAGAGATCCAGATCCAGACGTCGCACCAGCGTCTCACGACGCCGCGGGTCCTGTCCCGAACGGAATGAGGCAAAGAAGTCGAGGAACTCATGGCCGGTCATGTTCTCGTAAAAGTGCAGCTCGCCGGGCAAGAAGCCAACGCGTGCCTTCACCTGGGGCGACTCGCGCCAACAATCCCAGTCAAAGACGGACGTTGTGCCGCTATCCGGCTGCAGTAGCCCCATCAAGTGTCGGATGGTCGTGGTCTTCCCTGCGCCGTTGGGTCCCAAGAAACCAAAGATCTCCCCATCCATGACGTCAAAGGACAGGTCAATGACTCCTCGGCGCTTGCCATAGAAATGCGTCAGATTGCTGACTGTAATCGGTGGCCCCACAACGCACCTCCGGGATCGGCTCTCCTATATCCTGTGTCGTATGTTCAGTTAGCACTCTATGCCTTACACACGGGCAGGACCATCCTCTCTCCACCCGATTCTGCGCGTCTCGGAGGATGAATTTCGCTTGCTTTCACGCCTCAGATGAGGGAGAGGGCTCGACTCCCAGGAAACGCTCCAATAAGCGAGCACGCCAGGCAAAGCGCAGGAGGAGCGTCCAGGCCAGAACGATCAGCGCAATCGCGCCGTACATGCTGAGACTGAGCGGCACAAACCCGAAGAATGAGCGCAGTGGCTCAATAGCGAGCAAAGCGGCGAACACGAGAAACAGGCCCAGGGCCAGCTGTGTCGGGCGCCAGTCGCCGCTGTATGCCGCACCACCCTCGAACCAGTGGACAGGCGGCTCAACAAAGGGAAGAAGAAGCAGACCACACGGGACTGCCATAACCGTAAGAGCCGTCTCGGCGTGTGCCGCCAGGCTGCCTCCGCCATTGAGGGCCACGATGAGGTACACCACAACACCGGCGGCTGCCGTCAGCAGGGCCGCTGGAAAAACGAAGTGTGCCAGCGGGCCATAGACACTGGTCCGCGACCATGTTCCCGGCCTGGCCCACGCAGCCAGAGCGACGGAAGGGATACCAACCGTAAAGGTTGTAAGCACAGATATATGCTTGGGCTCGAAAGGGAAGCCACCCAGAATCATGACCGCCATGAGAAGGAGACTGACGCTCGCCACCCGAGAAATGAAGAGCTGCAACACGTCGCGGATACCGTTGCGGATGCGCTGTCCTTCCTCCACCGCCCACGGAAGCGTAGCGAACGAGTCGCCAATTAAGACGATGTCGGACACCGACCGTGTTGCCTGGCTCCCACTCTCCATGGCGATGCCCAGGTTGGCGCTCTTGAGTGACAGAACGTCGTTCACGCCATCTCCAATCATGGCAACATAGTGACCATTGCGCTTGAGCAGGCGCACCAGGTCTTCCTTCTGATCGGGAGTGATGCGGCCAAAGATCGTCGCCTTCTCCACCACATCCCCCCGTTGAGCCTCGTCCATCTGCGCCAGATCGAGACCCGAGACGGTCTCCAGGTCTGATCCCAGGCCCGCCTGCATTGCCAGTGCAGCCACGGTGTGCGGGTGATCGCCCGAGATGATCTTGGGGGAAACTCCGGCATCCTTGAACCTGGTAAGGGTCTCGCGTGCCTCCGGTCGCAGCTCATCACTGAAACTTACGATGCCCAGGACGATCAGTCTGTCCGGCAACCGCGGTTCTCCGTCGGGACGGTGTAGCTCCGGTTCATCAGGTGCCTGGGCGAACAGGAGCGTTCTCAGGCCAAGAGCGCTCCATGCTTCGGCCTGAGCAGCCACCTCTCCTGTCGTGGCCACAGAAGCTTGCAGAAATTCGGGAGCGCCAAGGACATAG
>DASVZE010000120.1:0-4892 GCA_036391775.1 Chloroflexota bacterium
CAAGGTGGAGGGTGAATCCATGATGCCGAACCTCCAGAATGGTGAGTACATTCTGGTCAATAAGGTCGATTATCTCTTCCACAGTCCCCAGCGCGGCGATGTGATTGTCTTTCGGGCCGTTCCGGCCGGCGCGCCCAACAGGGACTTCATCAAGCGCGTCATTGGGCTGCCGGGAGAAACGGTCGCGGTACACGGCGGGACGGTGTATATCAACAACCATGCTCTGGCGGAAAGCTACATCACGCAACGCCCCACCTATACCTTCCCGGCACAACGCGTGCCGAAGGGCAGCTATTTCGTGCTCGGAGATAACAGGAACAACAGTGAAGATTCGCATCTGTGGAAGTGGCTTCCGCGCGGCGATATCATAGGCAAGGCGTGGGTCTCGTATTGGCCGGTCAGAGATGTGCACGTGTTTGAGACCGCGTCCGGGCTGCCTTTCGGATTGTGAGCGAGTGATGGCTGCGTATTCAAAGGAACTGTTAAAGGGAGCGGCAGACACGCTCGTGCTTTCCAGCTTTACTGAAGGCGAAAAGTACGGATACCAGGTCGTCAAGGAGCTAGAACGCCGCAGTGAGGGTTTTTTTCGCCTGAAAGAGGGCACTCTCTATCCCATCCTTCATCGTCTGGAGAACCAGGGACTCTTGGTTGGGCGCTGGCAAACGATGCCGAATGGCAGCGAGCGCCGGTATTATTTGCTGACACCGAAAGGCGAACGCGCGCTCAGCGAGAAGCTCGACGAGTGGCAGAGCTTCGCGCGGGCGGTAGGCCAGGTGACCGGCGCGGCCTTTGCGCTGGACTTTGGCGAAGCTGGTTAGGGTTATGGAACAATCCGAGTTTGAGCATTGGATGCAAACAATCTCCGTACCACGCCGAAAGCGGCGGGCTATTGCCCGAGAGCTTCATGCCCACCTGGAAGACGCGCAGCGTGACCTTGTGCAAGCCGGATGGGACGAAGAGTCTGCGTCGCACGAAAGCTTGCGGCGATTAGGAGACCGGGAGGAAATCGTTCGCAGCTTCAACGACGTGTATCGCCGTCCTCGCCGCATGAAAGTCGGCCTCGCCCTGGCCCTTTCAACCGGGCTCATGGTAGGTGCATTCGGTGGCGGAGCTGCGGCTTTTAATGGTGGGGCGCGGACCCACGCCGTCCACGCCCAGCAGGTCCACAACGTATTCAGGCACCGTCAGGCTGCCCCCCGTCGGTAGCGCAGAGAGGGGCTGGCGACCTTGCCGGGACGCTCCTCGGTCAGTTGCCGGAATGGCTCTTGCCACTACCGTGTAACAGGGGGCAGGCGTGCGACGTTGTGCACAGAGACAGAGGCGCAAGGGGAAGCGAAACTATGAAGAAACGTGTTGTGCTAGCGGCTCTCCTGGCGGCTTTGCTACTGATCGTCACTCCATCGGCCAGGGCGCAAACAAATAGCGGCCTGAGTGTTACAACAACCGGGCACGGTGTTCAGCTACGTCTGGTCATACCGCATCAGCAATATCCCTTTAACAGTCTGGTCCGCGTGCAGGTTGCCGTACGGAATACATCTCACGCTCCTGTAACCATTACCGGGTACCCACGCAACTGCGTCGCGGAAAACCCCAGCGTCGAGGTGCTCGGCGACGCTGGAGCAGTGATCTACCCTCCCTCTCCGCTGCACTACATTCCGCCGCCATGCCCGGCTTTGCTCCCCGGGCACGAAGGGCGTGTCTTGCAGCCAGGAGGCAGTGTTCAGGTCCCGCTTTATGCGTTTCTCCACGGGAACCAGATTCGTGCTTCGGTCACCATTCAGCGCGGGCAAAAAACCTACACCGTTAAAGGGGCCGATATCCCACTTCGTCTGGGGCCCGCCGAGTCGCCCCAAGCGCGGGTTGCAGTGCAGTCTGGTTTGCCGGCCACCATCGACGTTCAGGCGGACGCGACCGTTACCGGTCCGCCGATCTATCAGATGTCGCTTGCCTGCTCGGACGCGAACGGCGGTGAGGTGTTCCACCAGGTACTGTTCTGGACGCGAGCCACGTCCTCGCACTTCGTGGCGAACTGCGACAGTCCACTGGAATGGCACCTCATAGCCGGCTGGCCGGGGCATACGGCCATTGTGGCCGACTACGTCATGCCCAAAGAGTAGGCGCGACGTCTCCGTCGGGAGCATTGACTTCCCAAGAATTGCTCCCGCTGACGAGCGGGCCGAAACTCACCGTACGACGATATTGACCAGCTTGTCCGCGACGCTCACGATCTTGACGATCTGTCGGCCCGTAACATAGGGTTCGACTTTGGGGCTGGCCAACGCCTGCTCCCGGACAGATTCCGGCTCCAGTCCGCGTGGCACTTCGAGCCGGTCACGGAGTTTGCCGTTCACCTGAATGACGACTGTAACCACCTCGTCCAGCGTCATGACGTCGTCGTACTCGGGCCATGATTCCAGATGGATACTCCGGCTGTGCCCTCGCCGGTGCCACAGCTCCTCGGTTAGGTGCGGCGCAATGGGCGCCAGGATACGCAGTAGTTGTTCAACCGCCCACGACCATGCCGGCGAACCCTCCAGGCGGCTCCGCTCACGCTGCATCAGATTGGTCAGCTCCATCAAGGTACTCACTGCGGTGTTGAACTGAAAGCCGGCCAGATCGGCGCCCACCTTAGCGATTGCCTTGTGTACGGCACGCTGCACATCCTCCGCGTCCGGCTGCTCTTGATGCCGAACCGGCATGTCGGACGGCTGCCCTATGTCCCAGACACGAGCCAGCCAGCGATGCACCCCATTGATACCGTGAGGGTCCCACACAGCATCGCCTTCGAATGGGCCAATGAACAGAATGTAGCCGCGCAAGGTGTCCGCCCCGTACTCCGCCGCGACACTGTCAGGCGTGATGACGTTGCGCTTCGACTTGGACATACGACGTCCGTCGGGCGCGTGCATTACGCCCTGATTCCGCAGCCTGAGAGCCGGCTCACGGAACTGGATCAATCCGGCGTCCGCCATGACTTTGGTGAAGAAGCGGAAGTAGAGCAGGTGCATAACCGCGTGCTCTGCTCCACCCACATAGAGATCGATGGGACACCAATAGCGAACTTTCTCCGGATCGAACGGCCGCTCTGTATCGCGCGGACTGGTGAACCGCAGGAAGTACCAGGACGAATCGACGAACCCGTCCAGGGTATCCGTCTCACGTCGTGCCGGACCACCGCAGGCTGGACAGGTGGTGTTCACGAACTCGGGATCTGTTGCCAACGGCGATCGGCCGTCGTCACCTGGCTCGTACTTCTCCAATCGCGGCAGAAGCACGGGCAGATCTTCCCGCGGGACCGGTACGATGCCACATGCGTCGCAGTAGACGATCGGGATTGGCGCTCCCCAGTACCTCTGCCGCGACACCAGCCAGTCGCGCATGCGATACGCTACCGTGCCATGCCCGATGCCGTTCTGCTCCAGGTGCTCGATGACCTTTCTTTTGCCTTCCTCGGTCGTCAGCCCGGAGAAGTCTCCTGAGTTGACCATGATACCCTCGCCGCTGAAGGCCCCATCGTCGGATTCCACGTCGATACTTCGAACCACCTGACGTACTTGCAGGCTGTATTTCCTGGCAAACTCGAAGTCGCGCTCATCGTGCGCGGGGACGGCCATGATGGCTCCAGTGCCGTAGCTCATCAAGACGTAGTCGGCGATCCACACCGGCACCCTCTCTCCGGTCAGAGGATTAACTGCGTGCGCTCCCGTCGGTACCCCCGCTTTCTCGCGCTCCGTGGACAATCGCTCAATCTCAGATTGGCGGGACGCCTCCTGGCGATACTGCACAACGCGGGCGCGATGTTCCGGCGTGGTCAGCAGATCGACCAGCGGATGCTCGGGAGACAGAACCATGAAAGTCGCCCCGAACACTGTGTCCGGCCGGGTGGTGAAGACACGTATGGGATGCTCCCCGCCTGCCGGATCGGCTGCCGTGAAAACGATCTCCGCTCCCTCACTGCGTCCAATCCAGTGGCGCTGCATCAGCAGGATACGCTCCGGCCAATCCAGCGTATCCAGATCCCGTAGCAGCTCTTCTGCGTAGTCTGTGATCTTGAAGTACCACTGCTCCAGCTCTTTCTTCTCCACCAGCTGATCGCTGTGACGCCAGCAGTAGCCGTTCTCCACCTGTTCGTTGGCCAGGATCGTCTTGCATTGGGGACACCACCACTGCATGCCCGTAGCTCGATAGGCCAACCCTCGATCGTACAGCAGCAAGAAGAACCACTGATCCCACCCGTAATAGTCCGGCATGGCCGAGTTGATCTCGCGCGACCAGTCGAAAGAGATGCCCTGCAGGCCTAGCTGCCGCTTGTAATTGGCAACGTTCTTTGCCGTGTTCTCGGCAGGCTGCACCTGGCGCAGGATGGCTTCATTTTCTGCCGGCAGGCCAAAAGCGTCCCATCCCATAGGGTGGAGCACGTTATAGCCGCTCATGCGCAGGAATCTGGTGGCGACATCTGTCGGGATGTAGTGCTTGGAGTGCCCTACCGACAGGCCATCACCCGAGGGATAAGGAAAGAAGTCCAACAGATAGTACTTTGGCTTCTCGCCAAAATCCTCCGCACGGTAGATCCCTGCGTCTTCCCAACGGTTCTGCCACTTCGCCTCAAATTCTTGCGGCTCGTATCTCTTATGCTGTTGTTTTGTCACGGCCATTGACCTGCCTCCAAATGCAAAAACCCTCCGTCCAATCGGGACGGAGGGCGCTCCGCGGTACCACCCGCTTTGTCAAAGCAAAGACCGGCGAAGAGAATCTGGTGGAGCTGAGGGGATTCGAACCCCTGACCTTCTCAATGCCATTGAGACGCGCTCCCAACTGCGCCACAGCCCCCCGCGTCCGCTCCGGCCGCGCTTTGACCGCTTATTCTAGCACTGTACCGGGTGCCCTCCGTG
>DASVZE010000121.1:0-3424 GCA_036391775.1 Chloroflexota bacterium
GGATCTTGCCGGCCCGCAACGAGAGCGTAACCTTGCCTTTGCCCGGCACATGGCTATGTTCTTGTTACGGGAAGAGGCAAGACTCTCGCTCGTGCAGGTAGGGGAGCATCTGGGCGGCCGCAATCACACGACCGTCATCCACGGCTGCGATAAGATTTCGCGTGAGATCCGACGCAAAAGCCGTGTGAGGCAGGATGTTCAGGCGATCAAGCAGCTGATGTACGGAGTGGCCTGACCCGGACTATGGGATCAGATCGATCTCGGCGCTTAGATCGCGGACGAATCGGGCCAGCAAGGCAACAGAGGCATCCACGTCGTCCAGCGACAGCACCTCGGCGGCAGTATGCAGGTATCGGGTCGGAATACTCAGCAGCCCGGTGGCCATTCCGGCCTTGGTAAGCTGCATCGCATCTTCGTCCGTGGGAGTTCGTCCCGGAATGGCTTCTACTTGATAGGGAATGCCTTCGGCCTCTGCCGCTGCTATCAAGCGGCGGAACACACGTGGATTGGTGTTTGCGCCTCTCGTCAGCACGGGACCCGCACCCAGTCGCACATCTCCAATCTGCGCCTTCGAAGCCTGCGGATGGTCCGACGTCGGCGTAACGTCAATGGCAATGCCAATCTGGGCCTCCGACGCAAAGGCGCTGACACGGGCGCCGCGCAACCCTATTTCTTCCTGCACGCTGGACGCAGCGATCAAACACCCTTGAATCGACGCTCCGTGTAGACATCGGGCCACTTCGGCCACAACATAGGTGCCGATTCGATCGTCGAGCGAGGGAGAGGTAATTATCTTGCCTTGCAGCCGCTCGAGGGGATGGGCGCGTCCTCCAGCGTCTCCAACTCCGACGAGCGTTTCAGCCTCGTCCCGATTCGCCACGCCGATGTCAATCCACATATTCTTCAGATCTGGCGCCTTCTTGCGCTCGTCCTGATCAATGAGATGAATCGGTTTACGGCCAAATACCCCGAGCACCGGACCGTCTTTGCCGAGGATGCGGACGCGAGTGCCTATCAAAGTCGCCGGATCGAACCCTCCGATGGTCGAGAAGTAAAGGAAGCCGTTGTCGTCGATGTAGCGGATGATAAAACCAATCTCGTCGATGTGCGCATCGAGCAACACACGCGGGCTACCGCCTGGATTTATAACCGCCATGCAGTTGCCCATCGTATCCGTGGACAATTTGTCGGCGCTGCTCTCCACCCGCTTGCGCCAGATGGCCTGACTCTGCTCCTCATACCCCGAGGGTCCGGTTGATTCAACCAGGCCCCTCAAGAAGGCAAACTGGTCCTCGTTCATGCTTTCGCTCCCCCGATATATTCGCCCACCGAACAACCAGGTCGTCCGTAAGGGTCAATCTCCATCCACACTATATGTTTCGGCCTGTTATGGAGCCAAAGTTGGCAGCAATGGCGCCGGTTGATCGAGCCTCTGAGCGTGGAGGACGCGTGGAGGCTCGTGAGGTGTCGTACGCATCTCCCAAATCGCGATGGCCAGCCAGACCGTAAGTCCAAGCAAGAGCCAGTGACGGCGTTTCAAGAAGACGTGCCCAACCGATTGAAGATAGGGCGCACCTTCTCAGCAGTGGCTGCGAGTGATTCCGGCATTACCTTTGCATCGGCCAGAACCGGCATAAAGTTGGTGTCACCGTTCCACCGTGGGACGACGTGCAGGTGGATATGGTCTTTGATACCTGCTCCCGCCACCGCGCCCTGATTAAAGCCCGCGTTGAATCCGTCAGGGTGCATGGTCTCGTCCAGTACGCGGATCGCCAGCTGTGTTATTGCGAAAAGTTGAGCCCCGGTCGCCGGCTCAATCCCGGCAATTTCTCCCACATGTTGATAGGGAACGACCATGAGGTGGCCGGAATTATACGGGTACCGGTTAAGTACCACGAAGCACCGATCAGCACGGAAGACGACGTAATTTTTCTCGTCTTCCTGAGCACGCGCCATGGAACAAAAGAGACATCCCGGTGTCGGTTCAGAACCGGCAATATATTCCATTCTCCAGGTCGCCCAGAGCTGATCCATATGTCCCCCACCCGTTCTTGTCTCCGTGTGATTATAAAAGTGAAGTTTTCTTATAATGGCGCGATTTGTCCAGGGGGGAGCCTGCGATCAGCCATACGGACGACGCCAATCCGACGCCATATCTCTCAGTTGTCATTCCAGCCTTTAACGAAGAGCGCCGTCTTCCTGACACGCTCGACCGGCTCGAAGCGTACCTCCGTCTGCAGGCGTATTCCTGGGAAATTGTGGTTGTGGCCAACGGATGTTCCGATCGCACCGAAGACGTGGCCAAGTCGGCGACGGAACAAAACGATGCAATCCGCCTTGTCTCACTGCGCGACCGGGGTAAGGGGCTGGCAAGCAAGGCCGGAGCTTTGCGTAGTCGCGGCGAGATCATCTTTCTGTGCGATGCGGATCTCTCAATGCCTCCCGAGACGATCGAGCAATTTCTTGAAGCAATTCGGTCATGTGATCTGGTCGCTGGTTCGCGCGAGGCTCCCGGTGCCCATCGCTATGATGAGCCCTGGCATCGACACTTGATGGGAAGGGTCTTCAACCGTGTCGTACAGATCCTTCTGATACCGGGCGTGCGCGACACTCAGTGCGGTTTCAAGGCTTTGCGACATAGAGCTGCCAGGGAACTGTTCGGTCAGCAAACCATTGTGGGCTGGGGATTTGATGTGGAGCTTCTGTATCTTGCCCGGAAATATGGCTTTACCGTCCGCGAGTTGCCCATCGAGTGGTACTTTGACAGTGACACGCGCGTGCGACCTGGGGTAGACTCACTGCGCATGTTTGGCGAAGTGCTCTATGTCCGCTTGAGTGATGCGTTGGGGCATTACCGACCACGTCGAGACCTGCCCGGCACCAGGAGAGAGGATATTGTCTGACGACCGCCCCATTGGTCTCTTCGATTCAGGCGTGGGCGGGTTGACCGTTTTGCACGCCGTTCAGCGCGCGCTTCCGACGGAGTCCACTATTTACCTGGGCGATCTCGCTCGATGCCCGTACGGCACTCGTCCACAGAGTGAGGTACGAGAGTTCGCCGTTGAGATAGGAGACTTACTTGCGGATTTGAATGTCAAGCTTCTTGTTATCGCCTGTAATACTGCAACAGCGGCAGCGTTCGACACTCTTCAGAAGCGCTATTCATTTCCGGTTATCGGAGTCATTGAGCCTGGCGTGCGAGCCGCTCTGACATCCTCGCAGCGTCAAACAATCGGCGTCATTGCCACGGACGGCACAGTCGCCAGTGGAGCTTACAGAAACGCGCTCCATGTTCGGGCCGGCGGCGCCGTTACCGTCCACGAGCGCTCTGCGTCCTGGCTGGTGCCAATCATCGAGTGGGGACCACTCGCCCGTCCGGTCGTTGCCGAGCGCTTGGGGCCCGTCATGAGTGAAATGCAGTCTC
>DASVZE010000122.1:0-2327 GCA_036391775.1 Chloroflexota bacterium
GGCATGGCCAATGTCGAGCAGCGTGTGGTCCGACTCGTGGCGTAACTTAACTACCTGTCCGTCCGATCGTCTGGCATACGTGGTGCCGTCGGCTCCCGGGAAGGTTCCAAAGTAGTTGTCGAAAGACCGATTCTCCTTGACCAGTATCACGATATGTTGGATCGGGTTCTCCGACGACGCAGGCGTCCCGCTGCTGGTTGGAACGGGCGTGGCAGGACTCGATGTCGCTGTTCCTATGTCCTGCGCTTTCGTCGCTGTTCCCGACAACGTGGACGCGAATGCACCAACTATGAGAAAAGCTCCGACGAGTAGAAAGGCACGATAAAGCAAGAAGACCCCTCAGCACACATTTCACGCCTATCGGGCGCAAAGACTTTATACTTCCAACGAACGGCTGTCTGACAGCATAACGACCGGGCGAATCTGCTTCAAGAAAAAGAGCCGGACCGACTTTCGGCCCGGCTCTATCAGCCGTACTTAGCCGCCTTTATCAGGCCGCGGACGTACCTGCCAGCTCGTTGGTACCCGCTGCCACCTCGGCAAACGGAATTCCGCCTGCCTCATCCAATGGCACGCTTCGGCCCAGCGGCTCGATGTCGTCCAGATAAAGTTGACCGGCGCACCGGCCGCACCGTAGCTCGCCGCCAAGATTGTGCGGCATGAAACCGGTATCGAGTGGTAGATACCTGGCCTCTCCCAGACTGCGATCGGCAAAGCCGACCAACTCACCGGCGGGCCGGCTGCATTGGCGACACCGCAAGGTTGCACTGAGCAGCCGGTGACCCATGCGTCGCGCGTTCGTCCACGAAAGCATTACGAAATTCTCCTCTCCGCAATTCCATTAATAACCATATCGAAAGAAACTGCAAGCTCTAGTCGAAGTTGAGCCGGATCACTGGACAATATTTGGGCGCTCATACCGCGCACCACGCCACAAATGCGAGAAGCGACCACGTCGAGCGGTAAATCGCTTCGCACCGACCCTTCTTCACGAGCCTGAACCAAAATAGCCTCAATGACCTCATACAACGGAACCTGCTGAGCGGCACGCTGAGCGCGCTCAGGATCAGGATGGAGCAATTCTCGCGCCACGACTGCCGCACGCTCTCCGTCCTGCAGTGCCGCCTCTAATACAGCCTCCGCCGTGCGGCATAAAACGTCCAGCGCGGGCAATCCAAATTCCAGCAAGCAGTGGGCCTTTTGCGCCACTGACTCGATGCCGTCCGCGGCCAGCTCGACTGCGCATGCCTCCTTGTATGGAAAGTGATTGAAAAACGTCTGCCGTGCCACATCCGCCGCTTCTGCTATATCATCGACCGTCGTCCCGGCAACTCCTCGTTCCCGGAACAACTGATCCGACACGTCCAGAATGCGCTGGTGAATTGCCTGGCGCTTGCGCTGGCGCCGGCCAGCAGCTAGAACGTAATCCATCCTGTAGTATATCTAAAGATGTACTTGGTACAGCAATAGGCACAACAGCCAGAGCATTCGAGAAAAGAGAATAAGGTTCATGTCCGACGTGGTTTCCATTGAAGAATGGGAGCGAGAGCGCGAACGTTTAAACCAATTGGTTCTCGGGTCCGGTCATCTTGGAATCAAGCGCTTTTTCGCACTTGATCATCAGGCGTACGTGACGGGTGCACTCGACGTCAGGACGAAAGAGCTACTAGGACTCGTGGGATCGCTCGTTCTGCGCTGTGATGATTGCGTTACCTACCATGTCTCCCGATGTCACGAAGAAGGTGTAAGTCGTGACGAGATGGTTGAGGCGATGAACGTGGCCCTGGTGGTGGGCGGCTCAATCGTCATCCCTCATCTGCGCAGAGCTGTTGACCGGCTGGTAGAGGTCGAAAAACGGTCAGCTACTGAAGCAGATCCCGCACCATCTGAAATTCACACGCACTGAGCGGGTGCCACCTTGAGTTCTTGCAATTTGAGGAGTAGATTGAGCGACGGCGCTCGCTGAACCACCCCCTTCCGTGGCCGGCCGGCTCAATGGTCATTCTTTGCAAGTCCCACGCGACGCCGCGCGCTGAACACGACCTTTGACAGCGCGGCGACCCGCCTATATACTCGACTCAATATGAAGCGGTAGGGTAACCGTGAAAGCAGTACTCCCGGCGCACGTCGGGTTCTACTATTGGTTTCATAACGGGTATAACGTGCCGGACCCGTAAAGGGTCCGAGTAGCACGTTATACCCGCAGGACCGGGGGCGGAAACGCCTCCGGTCCTCTCTTTTTATACAGGAGGCTAGCGTCGTGGTCGTGGTAGCGCAGGAGGCCCAGAACATGATCATCGTTATGCAGTCACATGCCGTCGAGGAAC
>DASVZE010000123.1:0-7790 GCA_036391775.1 Chloroflexota bacterium
CCAGCCGGCCTCTCTGGAATTTTGAAGATAGCTGAGAGCTAAGAGCGGCGATGGTCATTGAACCGTCGCCGCTCTTTTTATGCGATGAATCCCACGTGCGAGCAAGCGAAGGCTCACATCTCCCTCTGAAGTAAGTCTTCAACCGTCGCACGCCGGGTCAAGAGTCGGGCATTGCCGTCGCTCACCATGATCGCTGCCGGTGGCGGGACAAGATTGTAGGTGCTTGCCATACTGAGCTGATACGCTCCGGACACCGGCACGCAGATAAGGTCATTGGCCATCACCGGCGGCATGGTCACCTGACGGACCAGAAGGTCACCGCTCTCGCAGAATCGGCCCACGACAGTTGTTTGCAGCGCTATGTCGCCCGCCTGTTCACGGACTCTCAGCGCCGTGTATTGCGTATCGTACAGCGCCGGCCGCGGATTATCGCCCATGCCACCGTCCACTGCGACCATGATCCGGCCGACCGATTTCTTGACCGAACAGACGCGATATATTGCCAGGCCGGCGCGGGCAGTAACAGCGCGCCCCGGCTCCACGGCAAGTTTAGTTCCTCCGGTTTGCACGAGGACTCGAGCCGTTGGTTGAAGGGCATCGGCAACGGCTTTCGGAGCCAGCCGAGCCTCGCCTGGCCGGTAGGGGACGGCCCAGCCTCCACCAACATTCAGCTCACGGCAGCACAGGCCACATTCCTGGATACGCTGTCCGAGCGACACCATGACCTCGGCCACGCGAGCGTAGAGGGATGCGTCTGAAATTTGTGAACCCAGGTGCGTGTGGAGGCCGACAAATTCCAGATGATTTGCGTCTCGGATGTGGCATAGCGCCTCCTTGAAAGCCGGGTCGCGCTGATAGAATCCGAATTTCGACCGGCGGCCTCCTGTCTGCAGATGGGGGTGAGTCTTGGCCTCAAGATCCAGGCTGACTCGCAACATGACCCGGACGGTCTTTCCCAGTGACCCAGACATGTGGACCAGAGTTTCGATCTCTTCGATGTTGTCGAGCACAATCGCGTGAAAGCCCAGCTTCACGGCGCATTCGATTTCTTGGCGACTCTTGGCATTTCCATGCAGGTGGATACTCTCCGGCGCGAAGCCGGATCGCAGACCGGCTTTGATCTCTCCAAGAGAGACGACGTCCAATCCAAGTCGCTCGTCCGCCAGTACGCGAAGCACTCCTATGGTCGAGCATGCCTTGGCCGCGAAGCTGACGCGAGCTCCTATTGGCTCGAAAGCAGCTCGAATATCGCCAACGGTGTTCCGCAGAGTTGCCTCGTCGTATACGTACAGCGGAGTGCCGAACTGCGCGGCAAGATCATCTAGACTGCAGCCGCCAATGTGCAGGACCCCGTCACGCCACACAGCCGTGTCGGGTAGCAGCGACCAGGTGTCATTCCTTGGGCCAGCCAGCTGGTTGCTGCCATCGATTTGGGACTCCCGTTGCATACCACAGCATAGACAGTAGAGCAGCCTCCAAGACTGAGCAGCGCAATGGTGCCAGTCCTGACGTGTGACCCTCCTCGTATAATTCGGAGAGGCTCACTCTGGAGATCAAATGCGCCAAATAAAGTGGAGCATGGCATGGACACCTACCTCGGTCCGCCCGCCATGGCTCGCCAGGTTGATAGGGCCTTTTTCACCCTATCTATATCAATACTTTTTGCTTGGGCTTATCCCCCTCGCACTGTATCTGGACGTCCATACCAGGTCGATCGGGCAGCAAAATCTGCTGGGTGTAGGCGCGCTTGGCATCCTTATCTTCTGGACCCGCTTTTCGCCTCCGTCGGAGCGGCGCCAGGTGTGGATCATGGTCGGGGTGGCAACCTGTGTGGAAATTTGGTCCTCGTTGATTTGGGGCGCATATCGCTACCGGTTCGGCAACGTTCCACTATTCGTCCCGTGGGGCCACGGGCTGGTCTACCTGTTCGCCTTGCGCGCGGCTCGCACGCCTCTGTTTCAGCGCCATGGACACGTGGCTAAGTGGCTGGCGCTCAGCTTCGCCACCGGATGGGCCATTTTTGGACTATTCATCGAGCCACGGCTGATCGGACGTCTCGACGTCTTTGGCGCGCTCTGGCTACCGATCTTTATCTGGTTCATGCGCAAACCATCGGCACCGGTATTCGCCGCCGCGTTCTTTATTACGAGCTACCTTGAGCTATGGGGAACACACTTCGGCAACTGGGCATGGCAGGTCTATACGCCTCTCTCTCACATAGCCGATGGAAACCCTCCCTCGGTGATATCGTCGGGCTACTGCCTCATGGACTTTATCTCCCTCTCAGTGGCAACGTCCATACCAGACGGTTTTCTCCGCTCGCGGATTCCTCTCTCCCGTTTCCGGGCTGCCGAGTCACAGAGCTCGCCCTAGATTCCCAACCACAACGAAAGATGCGCGTCGACCAACCGACTCGGCAGGCGTGAGGTGCGCGTGGCCCCTTATCGGTGTCACCTATTCGACGTGCCTCATTCCCTGCACTGTCATCGTTGCACCGTTCAGCAGAATGCTGAGAACATGTTCATTCCCTCTCTTTCCACTCCCGCGCCAGGAACGGACGCATGAGGATACTATGGGTGCAAGGCAATGGCTGACGGACATACCTTAACGTCGGAGGACCCTCTCGCTGGCTCGGATGCGTCCGAGGCTGAAGTTCGCACATTCTTGATCTCCGATGTGCGCGGTTACACAGCCTTCACGCAAAGAAATGGAGACGAAGCAGCGGCAGCGCTGGCGTCAGAATTCGTTCGACTTTGCCGGAAAATAGTTGCTGCGCGTGGCGGTCAAGTCGTCGAGCTTCGCGGCGATGAGGTGCTTGCCGTCTTCTTATCTCCGCGAGCAGCCCTCCGGGCGGCTCTTGACCTGCAGCGCTCTGCTCGATTGAAAAACGAAGAAAACCCTGAGCTTCCATTGCGGTTTGGCATCGGAATTGACGCCGGGGAGGCAGTTCCGTTTGAAGGAGGTTTCCGCGGACGCGCCCTGAATCTGGCGTCCCGCCTCTGTAGCGCGGCTCGAGCGGGTGAGGTTCTGGTAAGTGAAACGGTCATCGCGCTTGCCGGGCAGATCCCGGGTATGACCTATGGGATGCTGCGCGCTCAGCGACTGAAAGGGTTTACTGAACCAATTCCATTCGCACGCGTGTGGAGCACTGAGGACGACAATGACGGCCAGGTCTCCGGCGCACCGTCCGGGGAGGGAGAACAATTCTCCAATGGACCCACGAGTCGACTCCCCACGGGGGGATTTCTCGGTGCGAGACCGGAGAGCGATCTGGTAGGACAAGACGAGACCGTGCAGCGTCTACATGCCGCAATTGAAGCCGTAGCGGCAGGCACGGGACGAACCTTGCTGCTTTCGGGTGAACCGGGAATCGGAAAGACCCGCCTGGCACAGGAGATCGGCAGCAAGGCACTGGAAGCCGGATTCCTGGTCGCTGCCGCGACCTGTTACGAGCAGCGTCAGACGTCTCCGCTCCTCGGCTTTCGCGAGCTTCTGCGCATCCTTGTAGAGGAATATGCGGGGTGGACGGAGCTACGCGACCGGTGGCCGGTTATCGCGCGCTTGTTTGCCGGCGTAAACGATTCCGGCGTCGTGGAAGAGCCTCGAGATGGTGATCGAGACCAACTGTTTGAAGCGATTGCCGACTTCGTCGAGTCCGTCGCCGAGGGCCAGACAACAACATTGATGCTGGACGATCTGCAGTGGTCTGACGTTTCTAGCCTGGAGCTTTTCGTTTACCTTTCGCGCCGGACACGGTCAAGGCCGGTATTGATGGTCGGGACATACCGCGATTCGGATCTGGAGGCGGGACAGCCGGTGGCCAATGCCGTGTACGATCTGGAGCGTCAGGGACTGGTCGACCGTGTCGCAATTCAGAAGCTGAACACAATACAGGCGGCGGCACTCATTTCACAGTCCATTGATGGAGAGGTGTCCGAGGACGTGGTCTCAATGCTTCACGAGAGTACCGAAGGCAATCCCTTCTTTATTAAGGAGATGCTTCACGCTCTCATCGAACAGGGTGACATTTGCAAAGAAGGCAGTCGATGGATCGCGCCACATCCCCGCACCATCCGGGTGCCGGCCAGGGTGCGCACTCTGGTGGATCGCCGTCTTCTAGGGTTGTCCGCGGATGAGCGTGCGCTACTTTGCGAGGCTAGTGTCCTGGGACCAGTTTTCAGTTTTTCTGATCTGCGAACCATCAGCGGCCGCTCCGAGGAATTGATTGAGTCGGCCCTTGAAACCGCCATGTCGCTTGGTGTCATTCGAGAGAAGGACGCAGATCATTTCATTTTCGTTCAGACGCTCACTCGACAGACGCTGTATAACAGCCTGACCGGCCGCAAGAGACGAAGGCTCCATATGGCCGCCGGAGAGGCTATGGCGCGCGCGAGTACAGACAGCACTTCCAACGTGCCGCGTCCTATGCCGTCGGAGGTAGCCTGGCATTACTTGCAGGCGGAGGATGCAAGGCGGGCCTTGCCGTTTGCAATAGAAGCGGGAGAAGAGGCGGAAAGCATTGGCGCGTACTCCGAGGCGGAGTTGCAATATCGAACGGCACTTGAGCTCACCGGTTTAGACAATGACGATCCCGGCGCAGCAGGCATCCTTGAGCGACTGGCCATCGTCCTCAAGACTCTGGGACGCTACCATGAGTCACTAGAAATCTCCGAACGCGCCGTCCAGCTCTACGAGGCTCTAGGGAATCTCGAGGGCCAGCGCCGTGGAATTGCACTGGTGGGGCTGCTTCAGCTTCAACTGGATCGCCCCCAGGATGGCCTGGTACGGCTTGCTCCCATGCTGGAGCAGTCTGCCCATGCGGCCCCTTCGTCCGGGCTTGCTCGGCTCTACGGGACAGAGGCACAATTGCTTCTAGCTTCCGGCCGCCATCAAGCAGGAGGAAAGGCTGCTCAACAGGCTTCCGATATAGCGCGGGCCGCAGGCGACACAAGAACCGAAGTAGAGTCAGAGGTCTACCGCGGCGAGGCAGAGGGACTACTCGGCAATTTCGACGCTGCACGGCAGATTCTGGAGTCGGCAGCCAACCGTGCCAGTGAACTGGATCTGGCTACAGTCGCGCGCGCACTCAATGGCGTGGGGACCGCTCTCTTCTATGCTGGAAAGTTCGGTCAGCGCACCACGTATCATCGACGCTCAGTCGAGTTCGCCCGCCGCTCGAACGACCCTCGTGCTCTGGCAGGCGCCCTCAATGCTCTGGCGTCATCTTTGATTTTCATCGGCGAGTGGCACGCGGCGGCCGAATCAGCCACGGAAGCATTACATATTGCTCAGCGTTCGAATATTGCCGTCAGGGCGCAGGACAGCCGGATGACTCTCGCCTATATCTCGTTACTGCGGGGGGATCCAATAGGAAGTATCGAGCCCCCCGTGCAGGGCGTGCCGGCGTCAGCCCATGCCAGGCTCATAGCGGACTTTTGGGTCGTGGCGCGTGCAGCCAGATACGTGATTGACGGCGAGTTCGATCGCGCTCTTCGAGACCTTCAACAAAACGTCGCAGGGCCGGCCGTTGCGGGATGGCACGCCGGTTTCCGAGCGTTAACGGAGGCTTCCGCTCACCTGGGGCTGGGAGATATTGCGGAAGCCGACAGGTTAGTCGAACAAACCGCGTCCGAAGCCATGCGTCAACACAGCCGGCCCACGCTGGCGGAAGCTCTGATGATTCGCGGGGCGATCCGGGTGGCGGAGGCCCGCTGGGACGAGGCCGAGAGGCTGCTCCAGGCATCTCGCACCCTGGCGCTCGAGATGCCGTACCCCTACGTCGTGGCCGGCGGCCTGCTCCACACCGCGGAACTTCGTCGGCAACAGGGGGAGATCGCAGAAAGCCGCCGCATGGTGGACAATGCTCTGACTATTTTCAGGAAGCTCGGCGCGCGTCCCAATATACGTCTGCTTCTCACGTCCGTGGCCGGCTCAGCCCTGAGCTGAAAGTACCATCGACACGAATCGTGCAGGCAGGGTAAGCGCACCTGCCCGAAAAGGAAAGAACTGCCCGCGGGCAGTTCTTGCGAAAATGTCTGGCTCCGGCGGCAGGACTCGAACCTGCGACCAAGCGGTTAACAGCCGCCCGCTCTACCAACTGAGCTACACCGGAAAGAAAGAGCCTTGCGGGCACACGCTCACAGGGCTACAGAAGTATACTTTCCGTTTCGCCAGCCCTTCAAGGGCGAGCGCTACGGCTCAAGATAATCTCGGAGCTTTCGGCTGCGTGACGGGTGCCGCAGCTTTCGTAAAGCCTTTGCCTCGATCTGCCGAATTCTCTCGCGCGTGACATTGAACTCTCTGCCGACCTCTTCCAATGTCCGGCTACGGCCGTCGTCGAGGCCAAAGCGAAGGCGCAATACCTGTCGCTCCCGCTCCGTCAGCGACCCGAGTACATCTTCCAATGACTCGCGCATCATCTGGGTCGATGCGGCGTCGGCCGGCGCTTCGCCCACGTTGTCCGGAATGAAGTCCCCGAGGCTACTGTCTTCCTCTTCGCCAATAGGCGTTTCCAGAGAAACCGGTGTTTGCGCCACCTTCATAATCTCGCGCACCTTGTCAGGCGGTAGATCCATTTCCAGACCGATTTCCTCGGTGGTGGGTTCGCGTCCATACTCCTGGAGCAACCGGCGAGATATTCGGCCCAGCTTATTGATAGTCTCGACCATGTGCACGGGAATCCGGATAGTCCGGGCCTGATCGGCGATGGCACGCGTAATAGCTTGCCGGATCCACCAGGTCGCGTATGTCGAGAACTTATAACCCTTGGTATGGTCAAACTTCTCGACGGCGCGAATAAGTCCAATGTTGCCTTCCTGAATCAGGTCAAGCAAATTCATACCGCGCCCTATGTACTTCTTGGCCACGCTCACCACAAGCCGAAGATTCGCCTCAGTCAGCTTTCGCCGGGCCGCCATTCCTTTGTCGATAAGCTCACCGTTGTACGGTCGACCGTTCCGCTTGTGGTCGATCTCGGCGTCTCCGTCGCGCATTGCCTGAGCAAGCTCGACCTCTTCGGCACCTTTTAGAAGTCGAACTCGCCCGATCTCTCGAAGATACATGCGGACTGGATCGTCGAGTGAGGTTCCCTCGGCATCGAGTACCTTCTCAAGTTCCTCGGGCGAGACCTCTTCTTCTTCCTCTGCTGGAGATTCGTCTATCTTCACGTGATGTGCGACGAGATTCTCGATAACCTGGCCCGCCTTGTCCAGGTCGTCGCTCACACCGACGAGGATGTCCTCCGCCTCACGCTGGGCGAGATGACCTTCCTTCTGGGCGCGTTGAGCTGCGGCATCTACATCAGCGGCTGCCACATCGGTTGTAGGCTCCGTAACGGTCGTTTCCTGCAAGGGATACCCCCGGTCGGTCGCTGGTTCCTGGTTTAGGTCAGATTCTACGGGATCGGCACGGTTCAGTGTGAAACCGTGTGCTGGGGAAAGAATAGCACTTTGACTGAAGGAGATGCGCTAGAGGCGAAAGGCCGCAATAACTGCCCATTCGTCGACCTGAGCCGTCATCCACTGAAAGAATGAAACGCCTTTGGCCCCCGCGGCCCTGCAGCCCGCGAGAAACCCCTGGATCTCAGCTCCGGACGGCGCGTTTGGCCCCATCTCCAGACGGCCGAAGTTGTCGAACGTTTGGCCTATCGGTACCACCGGTACGTTTCCGACAGTCTTTCGAATGAAGCGTATCGACTCCTCAGCGTATCGATACGAGTACGCAAAGCCGTAGCGCATGTGCCCATAATCCAGACCGAATGCAGTGTTTGTCTGATGCCAATAGTCCATCGG
>DASVZE010000124.1:0-5753 GCA_036391775.1 Chloroflexota bacterium
TCCATGACAAGCCAGCCGTCGTCTTGTAAGCTGCGGCGCTGCATGTCGCGCGCCTGTGAATCGTCGTCGACGACGAGAACGGTTCGCCCATTCTCGTGCCCGTACCGGCGAACCGCATTGAGAAGTCGCTCCCGATCCACCGGTTTCGTCAAATAATCAGCGGCTCCCAGGGCGTATCCCAGGTTTTTGTCGTCTACTATGCTCACCATAAGGACCGGGATATTGCATACCTCTGCGTCCGACTTCAGCGCAGTGAGGACTGTCCAGCCGTCCATGCCCGGCATCATGACGTCGAGCGTTATGACGTCCGGCTTGCGCACTCTGGCCAATTCGAGACCGTCATCCCCACTTGCAGCCGTTGCGACTTCGAACCCGTCTTTGCTCAGGGTTCTTTGCAGAAGCTCTCGCACACTTGCTTCATCGTCGATGACCAGAACGAGTCCTTTTCTCTTGCCGGCAGCGGATATGGCCTGCGGGGATCCTTGAGACTCAGTTGTGGGCGATTGATCCACGTCGGCCGGCAATCGAATAGTAAAGGTAGATCCCTTTCCATGCTCGCTTTGCACCTCGATGTCTCCGCCCAGCATGCGACATAGTCGCCGGCTTAGCGCCAATCCCAAACCTGTTCCACCGTACTCACGTGCCGTTGCCGAATCGGCTTGAGTAAATTCCTGGAACAACCGGTCAATCTGCTCGGCAGTCATGCCAATCCCGGTGTCTGCGATGCCGATCGAGATCCAGTCCTGTCCATGGAGCCTCTGTCGCTCCGCGGACACGGTGATTGAACCGCTCTTGGTGAACTTGGCTGCATTGCTGAGCAGGTTCAAAACGGACTGACGAACCTTCGTCTGATCCGAGTGCATAAGTCCGACGTTGTCGCGGCAGTGCAATTCGAGCGTGTTTTCATTCTTGGTGAGGAGAGGCCTCACCACCTCTGCTGTTTCCTTGAGCATCGAGGCAACATCGAACCCTTCGAAGTACATATCCATCTTGCCCGCCTCAATTTTCGAAAGGTCGAGCACGGCGTTGATCAGCCCGAGGAGATGTCTTCCGGCCGCGTTTATTTTCTGCAGATCGGAAAGGTATTCGTTATGTCCCTGATCCTCGGCCTCTTCACGCAAGATCTCGCTGTAGCCGATGATGGCGTTGAGCGGCGTGCGTAGCTCATGACTCATGTTGGCAAGAAAGGCACTCTTTGCCTCGTTAGCCTCTTCTGCCGCCGCGCGCGCTTGCCGCCCTTCTTCAAAAAGCCGCGCGTTCTCCAGGGCGATCGCGGCCTGGCGTGTGAGCCCTACGAGGAAATTCAAATCCGCCTGAGTGAAGGGTGCACGGCGGCCGTAGCGCCAGACCGACATCATCCCTATGACTCGATCTCCCGCCAATAGCGGCGCAGCCATAATCTGTTCCTCGGTCTGTTGCGATGTGCCGGGCACATGCACCCTGCGAAGGTCATGAAATGGGTCGTTGATGACTTCTGCCGCACCGCGGCCCGCAAGATCTCCCAGAATGCCATGTCCGACGTGAACTTCCGACGCCTTCATCTGCTCCGCTTCGTGTCCCAGAGCCACGATCGGCCGATAGACCTGGCCGCCGGGATCCGGCAGGTAGACGACACTGGTATCGGCGGCCAGGAGGTTCCTGGCCTGGGTCGCAATTCGCTCCAAAACGCTCGGCAAGTCCAGTGTGGCCGAAATATCTCGTCCCACCTCAGCTAGGGCAGCCATCTCCTGGGCCCGACGCTGCGTTTCCTCGAACAGCCGCGCGTTTTGAATAGCGACTCCAACGTTGGCGGCGATAGTCGAGAGCAATCGCACGTCTGCCTGGCCATAGGCATTCTCCCGTTCAGTATTCTGCACGCTGACGGCGCCAATCGCATCTTCGCCCAGCAGGATTGGCACGCCGAGATACGACTTTGCGGGCGATCCAATGACGGAAGCGGTCGGATCGTGGACAGCCGCGGGATCGACCAGAGGCTGCCGATCTCGCAGAATATCCGACGTCAGTCCCTCCCCGAACTTGATGGTCGTGCCCTCCACCCGCTGGTTGTTGTCCAGGTCATATGGAAAATGGATGAGATTGGTTTGAGGATCGAGAAGCGCGACGTACACATTCTGCGCATCGAACGTGTCGTGCAGCGTATCCCCGACTACTTCTACCAGGGCTTGTAGGTTGAGGTGACGCGACAGCGCTTGTCCGATGCGGTTGACCGTCTCAAGCTCCAGAGCGCGCTGTTCCATAGAGGCATTCGCAGCCTGCAATGCCGAGGTTCGAGCTGCGACACGCTCTTCTAGCTCTCGGTTGACACGCAGCGTCTCCTGGTAGAGCCGGGCATTTTCCAGTGCGGTCGCGGCCTGGCTGGCAAGGACAGCGACAAGGTCGACGTCTGTTGCCGCGAACCCGCCGAACATGGTGCGGTTGTCGGCGTAGACCAGTCCAATGAGCCGGGAATGAGCCACAAGTGGTACCACCAGAACCGACCGTGAGCCGAGGAGGGACGATGGTTCGTCACCCTCGAGTCGAATGTCCAATCGGAGCTCCGGGTGACGAGTTTCTGTCACAATCTGCAGAAGCTCTTCCAGCTCGAGTTGAACCCGCTCAAATTCATCAACGCTTATGCCTCGCGTGGCCACAACCTCCGCGTGCCCCTCGGCGCCAAGCAGCATGAGTGACGCGCGCTCGGCGCCGCTCAGCTCAACCAGCTCGTCCATCACGAAGTCAATCAGCGATTCGTCGCGCCGCTCATTCATCTGGGTACTGATGTCCAGCATCCTGGCAAGCTGATCTTGCAAGCTGGCTGGACCCACGGATACGGATCTCAGCTCCTCAGGAGTGATCCTGTCTTCCCGCTTTTCTGCTGCACGAGTCCACTCCTCAATCAAGTCGCGATTGAAGGACACCTTGTTCAAGCAGTTTCGGCGAAGCCCTGCATCGCTCAACGAGTCAATAGACGTGAGCAACGCGTCGCGACCCTGCTGCAACACAGTCCATGTCTCTTCCGCGTCTGGACCACCTGGATCGCTCGACACGACCCGGAAGCGGAGCCAGCACACATAGTGAGCCGGCACGTCCGAATTACCCTGTCCCACCTGTCGCAGAATGCTCATAGCCTCGCTAGACGCACGATCCGCCGCATCCCAATCGCCCAGCTGCAAGCAGGCCTCGCCTAGCCAGCTCAGGCCGCCGGCGAGCCACCATGCAACGTTAAACTTACGGAACACGTCAACCGCGGATTCGAACAGGACGCGCGCCTCTTCAGCGCATCCCGCCGCGAGCTCGATCCGTCCATGCGTGAGAGATACTGCCGACGCTATCTCGCGATCGCTACTTGCTCGCGCGTCTTCGACGGCTTGCTCGATAGTGGCTCGGGCTTTATTTACCTCACCCATTTCCAGGTACGTAGCAGCAAGACTGTCGAGGTTCCCGGCGACATCGGCGGGACTCAAAAAACCAATTTGACTGACGGCATCAACCGCGCGTTCTCCATAGTCCCTTGCCTTGCGGTAGAGTCCGAGCATCCGCATGGAAATTCCGAGGTTGTTATTGATCAAGGCTTCGCCATATCGGTTTTCCAGCATCTGCCAGATTTCCAGAGCCTGCTCAAATGGCGTTCTCGCACGAGCCAGATCCGGGCTGGCAAGGCCAATTGTGTTCAATGCCAGTGCCTCAACGGCGCGATCACCAACCGAGCGGGAAAGCTTCAGGGCCTGCTCGCCGTGTTCGGTCGCCTGTTCATACTGATCCGCCCACCTGCGGGCATACCCCAGTCGCACATGACACCTGGCCTGGGATACTTGATCGTCCAAATCTCGATAGATCTGCAGCGCGCGCTCAAAGAGCTCAGCTGCCCGCAGATGGTCACTTTGCGCATCCTTGATATCGCCTAAAGCCACCAGTCCATCAGCTTCGGCAGACGTTGATCGGGCTTGCACAGCACGTTGCAAAATGCTTTCGACCTGTGAAGGCAGCTCGCCTGACATTCCTGTTCTGCGTACGTGAAACGACTGCAATTGCACCGCCCGCGCTTCGGCCTCGAGATTGTTCGCCGACTCTGCCAGCTGACGCATCGCGTTAGCATCGGATACGAGGAGAAGAAGCTCGCCCCGGCGTTCGTAGCACGCGATGCGACCGAGCAGGAGGTCGTATTCCAAGTCTGTCGGATGATCTATAGACTTCGGCCGCGCTCGCAAGAGATCCAGCGCGCGTGTGTAAAGCGCGATCGCCTGAGCATCCCTGTAAGTACTGCGCGCTCGATCCGCCGCGCGCTGCAGCTCCAGAACATCCTCCGTCGGGTGCTCACGAGGTCGTATCTGCTCGTCCGGTCGTCCGCCCGACAGAGCACCGTCAATCATGAGAGCCTCCTCTAGAGGCGGCGCCGGCTATAGACAAGGAGCCGTGCTCGCGGCCGTCTTCAAGCAGTTTGGTGTAAGGCAGTGAGAAATTCCTTCTCCCCCGAAGTGGTGAGGCGCGAATTCTTTGGGGACGTGAATCCTCGTACGATGTGGCACACGCGAGCATGGTGGCGCGCTGTCTCACCGATCCTTTTCCCGCACCCTATATCCGAGCCGCATTGCGAACAGCATACGGTCAACACTGAGCGGCGTCAAGACGATTTTGGAGACTGGCATGTCAGCTCATCCTTGCAATCAACTGCAATGTTGCGGACCGCTGTCTCATGCAGGATGTACCGGCCCGGCGGTGCATTGTGGTCACTATTCCCAGATGCTCTCTTTGCGCCCGCTTGGCGTCAATCGGTTGATACGGATGTTTGCTCGTGCAAAGCTACGCCGGCACTTTTACCGTCCAGAACCAGATGGGCGCTCTCGGGAAGCGCAGGGCGCGCACATCCTTTCCGGTGCTGCAGGTCCGGCACGTCTCGGGTACGCAACGTCTGCTCGGATACGTGGGAGATACGTTATTGGCGTCGACGCCGAACGCGGCGGTTTATTGGAGTCCTGGCCCAGATGGATTGCCGGTCGGCAACCAGGACCTCGATGGCGCGGCAGGTATAGATCGTTCACCCGATCGAAAAGCATCCGAAACATGCGTGTGCAAGTATGGAGGTAGTTTGGTTGACAGAGAAGGAGGTTGGTTCATGACCAGGAGGAAGCTCTTTCAACGTCCAATGGTTCGGTTGGGCAGCGCAATCGCCCTGGTGATGCTCACCACGGCGGCGGGTGTGGCGCCCATGTCCCGCACCGCAGTCCCCGCCACCGGAGCGCTGGCCGCCGGCACCTGTTCGTTGAGCTCGCCGGTAGGACCTGTCCAGCATGTTATTTCCATCCAGTTCGACAACGTCCATTTCAGACGCGATCTGCCCAATGTCCCGTCTGATCTCGAGCAAATGCCCCACCTCAACAGCTTCATCCAGAACAATGGGGTGATGCTGACCAATCACCATACGCCTCTGATTTCGCACACATCGGAAGACATTCTCACTTCTCTTACCGGCGTATACCCCAATCGGCACGGCGTGGCGGTCGGCCAGAATAGCTATCAGTACTATGCAAACGGGTCACCGACCCCATTCACAACCGCGTTCACGTACTGGACCGATACGATAGGAAATGGCACGTACAACATGCTGAGCGGCGCGCCGACTTCAGCAAAACCAACCGGGACGAACGCTCCCGCTCCCTGGGTTCCATACACGCGGGCGGGTTGTGATGTCGGCGGAGTCGCTACCGCCAACATGGAGCTTGAGAACGCCAACGTCAACAGCAAATTCGGCGCCAATGACATCGGAAACGTTTACG
>DASVZE010000125.1:0-3204 GCA_036391775.1 Chloroflexota bacterium
GAGCTCGGAGCGTCTCATCAATCGTCTTCCTTTCCCTATTGACCAGTTTGGTCGCTGGCCTCTGTAACGTCCAGGGTAGGCGACGAAATAGCCGAATGCGAGCGACAACCGATACAGTGGACGATACAAGCGCAGCGCGTACGGTATCGCTGTCAGTATCTGCTGTATCTCGTGTGCGGCTTGGATCCGACGTAGCGTGAAGGAAACGACAGCCTCACGCCAGCCAACGAAGGAGAACGATCATGCGCCGATCCTGGAGTATCTCCGCTCTCTCGCTCCTGCTCATCGTGGCTCTGTCCGGCCTTCTCTCCTCGGCTCCGGTGTCGGCATCGAGCCATCCAGGAAGTAGAGCGGCCAAGAAGAGCTGCAAGACCATCACCAAGACGGTGCGTGGCAAGAAGAAGAAAGTGAAGGTGTGCAAGACGGTCAAGCCGACCGCCTCGCCCACGCCGGTTCTTGATCCGTCCAAGACCGGGCCGATCGACGTGGCCGTCGACAACGAGGGTTACCTCTACGTTCAACGCCTCGGCATCGTGACGAAGTACACTCCGGATGGCACTCCCGTCGCAAACTCGCCGTCCAATCTCTTCAAGGCAGGCCCGGATTGCGCTCCATGGGGTCTTGCACTCTCGCCGCAGGGCACTATCTATGTGGCCGATGAGTGCCAGCCGACAACCATCACCGTTCTCTCGCCGTCGCTACAGCACATCCACACCTATACCGGCGACGCGGGGCACCAATACGACTACCTCGCTATGGATCGACAGGGCAATATCGATGCGCCGTCGGCGTCCGGCTCCCTTGACCAGTTCTCGGCGGACGGTTCTCATCACACCATTCTCCATCAGTTTGCGTCGGACGACGACATATGGGGTGTGGCTATCGAGGGCGACGGCTCTATCCTGGTGAGCATTGTCAGCAAGGCCACGATCGTCAGACTCTCGCCCACCGGAATGGAGCTTACACGCGCCTCTCTGCCGCCTCAATACCGGGAGGTGGACGCCCTAGCCGTGGACTCGCATGGTTTCGTCTACGCGGCGGCCGGCCCGGGCTGCCAGTGCAAGGATGAAGTCATCAAGCTCTCCCCGACGTTCCAGGAGGTTGGGGTTGTGGCACCACAGGGGACGGGACCGGGCCAGGTTAATACCCCGCTGGGCATGCGCGTTGATGCGCAGGACAATCTCTACGTCGCCGACTTCGGCAACCACCGCATCGACAAGTTCTCACCGTCGGGTGCGCTTCTGGCGACCGTGCCCGTCGCCACACCATGATCAGATCGGGAGAATTCAGTCTCATTCTCTGGGAACGACACTTCAACCGTCTTCCGGAATGCTTCGGTTTCAATCGTGTTCTTATGCGCTCATTTCATTACCAAGATGAGGCGTGACGTGGAACAGGAGAGGGAGCTACTCGGCGCCGACGAGCACAGGAAGCTGATCCTCAGCTAGGTTTGCTGCCTGCCGGCCCCATGGAGATCGGTCTTGGGATTGGTGGGCAGGAGCAGTGGAGGCCGTGACTTCTGATTGAAGTTGAAGTCGTTATCCAGGTTTCCGAGGATCTTGCGTTCTCCCGCACGTCCGGCCGGCAGCAACTACTGTCGAGGCAACTGCCACCCGCTCTGCTCCGATCTCGGCCGCCCGGGCGAGATGTTGATAGTTATCTCCTGCAGGACATGCTACTGGTCTATCACGCCGAAAAGGGTGAGTTGGCTACTGAGGAGTATGGTACTGTCGTTCAACTCCCACATGGGTGTCCTCCGCCGGGTATCTATGAGGCCACATGACGGGCGTCATTCTCCTGCGGCCTGAGACACGTCCTTCTCACGGTACCCTGGGCCATCTCTATAATGGGATGGCATTTTGCACAGCGGGACGGCAGGCATGGGACTGCAGGTGACGACCGATTCCGGTGTCAACTCGGTGGTGCGGGCGCTCGGCATTTTGCAGGCGTTTACTCAGGCTGAGGGTGCGCTCTCGCTCGGAGAACTAAGCGCAAGGGTCGGCATGCCGAAAAGCAGCGTGCATCGTCTAGCCTCGACCCTGGAACGCGAGGGGTTTCTGGCCCGGCATGCCGAGAACGGTCGGTATCAGCTGGGTTTGGCAGTTCTTAAGCTTGCCGGGCCAGCGCTGGCTTCCATCGACTTGCGGCAGCTTGCGCGTCCCTCTCTAGAGGGCCTTGCCAGGGAGCTGCAGGACACCGTTCACCTCGCCGTTCTGGATCGAGGGGAGGTCATCTACATTGACAAGATTGAGTCTCCCTCTCGGGTCCAGATGGTTTCCCATATTGGGGGCCGGAGCCCTGCGCATTGCACCGCCCTGGGGAAGGTCATGCTGGCGTATTTGCGCGAGGACGAGGTCGAGCACATCGTGGCGGAGCGAGGCCTGACCCCATTGACGTCCGCCACGATCACCTCAATGGATGCCCTGAGGGCGGAGCTGGAAGCCGTCCGCGGGCGCGGCTATGCGGTAGACGAAGGGGAGCACGAGGCGATGGTGCGCTGTGTGGCGGCGCCGATTCACGACTCTCGGCGCCAGGTGGTGGGGGCGGTGAGCGTCACCACTGTGGTAGCCGGCTGGAAGCCCGAGCATCGTTCTGCCATGACGCGGGCTGTAGTCGAGGCAGCCCGCGCTGTTTCCACCACCCTAGGCGCTCCTGGGTCCCCGGAGAGCCACTGATGCAGGTAACCACATTCGGCAAGGCCATGCCGCGCTTCTTCACCAAAGCGAGGTTACGTCCATGAGACCACTTGCCGAAAGCGTCGTTTCTGCTCCCGGATCAGGTATCCGCCAGATCATGAACCTGGCACTCCACATGCAGGACGTGCGCCACCTTGAGGTTGGAGAGCCAGACTTCCCCACTCCTCCCCATGTGATCGAGTCGGCCGTCGAGGCGGCCCGCAACGGCTATACAAAGTACACCGACAATGCAGGCCTTCTCTCGCTGCGCGAGGCTATTAGTGAGAAGCTTCTACGCGTCAACGGCGACCAGGTGGCCCCGGAGCGCATTACCGTCACCAATGGCGCCGTATCTGGGTTGATGGCGGCAGTCATGGCGGTGGCTCAGGCCGGTGATGACCTCTTGCTTCCTGACCCTGGCTGGCCCAACTACACCCTGATGTGTCACAGCGTCGGCGTCCATCCGCGCCCTTACTCGCTTCGGTCCCAGAACGACTTCTTGCCTGATCCCGAGGAGCTGAACTCACTC
>DASVZE010000126.1:0-7561 GCA_036391775.1 Chloroflexota bacterium
GCACAGGGCATTCGCACGGTCGATCTTCCCGGTTACCCGGTGCGGCTTGCTCGCCTGGTCATGCGCTTGCCGTCACCCGTCGCTCAGCGCCTCATCGGTCCCCGCATGGCCGCGGCCCGCAGTGGCAGAGCCCCGAGCGCCCGCCGCGACATGGAGCGCGGCCGCAGCGAGATAGGGACGCTCAACGGTGCCGTGGTCAAGGCTGGACGGCGCCTAAACATACCGGTACCGATGAACGAGGCTCTCCTTGAGCTAGTTGAGAATCTCGCTGCGCATCCAGAAAAGCGCGTCGACCTGTCCAGCAATCCCGGCCGTCTGCTCTCCCTGCTGCAAGATCGAGGAGTGCAAATCTAGCTGCAAAGCGGTCATTCTTGCACCAAATTGGGCGCGAGACAGTGCGATTCGTAGGGAACGGCCCGCGTGCTGTTCCCCCTTACGTCGGCTCTTCACATGTCACTGGGCATATTCCATAGTCTATGTGCCGACGCCACACCACCCGGCTTGCCGCCCGTCGAAAGATTCCTTAGCGATCTCAGGGATGTGCGATAGCCATCAGATGGGAGGTGGCGCCGAACAGGGCCGGCTCCTCCTCTGTCATCTCTATCAACCGTAGGAGTGTCTCTCGACGTCTGTCGTCCCGCCACCAATCCTCGGGATTCGGGAGCAGCCAACCCGGACCCTCGATCGACACGATGCGGTCGAGAATCAAACCGGCGTCTCGCACTTCATCGGCCAGATCCTGGTGCCGGTGGAAGAAGGCGGTGGTGAAATAGGCGGGATTATTTTCCGGGTTGCGGTGCTGCCCCGTCCGCAGGTCGCCCTCCACGATCTCCCAGAACAGCGGATCGTCCAGAAAACCGCGCCGCAGTCCATCCCAGAGGGAGGCGAAGCGTGAGATGACCGCAGCGAAGACCGATCCGTTCGGCTTGAGCACGCGGCCGGCCTCGCGCAGCGCCTGCACCCGGTCCTCTCGTTCCGTGAGGTGATACAAGGGGCCGAGCAACAGGACAGCGTCCGCCGACGCCTCCTCGTACGGCAGCGATCGCGCATCGCCTAGCGCGGCCTGGAACGGATGGTCCGGCTGCCTACTTGATGTCTCTCTTGCCTGCTGCACGTGCAGTGACAAAGCGTCCAGCAGGTCAACCTCGTATCCATTGCGCGCCAGCCAGGCAGCATAAACACCCGGTCCACCACCGATATCCAGAATCCGTCCCGGTGGCGGCGCCAGCCGGTGCTGCAGGATGTGCTGGGTGCGCACCAACTCCAGCGGCGCCTCGCGCTCGGTCAGGCGCACCTGTTCATAGCCGCCTGCATAGTGCGACTCGACTTCGGGACCAAGTCCTGCTCCATCGTCCATGCGACGCGGAGATCCGCTACGTGTCTCCCAATCCCATCCGAATCAGTTCCGTCAGACTCTCAACCGCCTCGTCCGCGTCCGAGCCGGTGGCAAAGATCTGGATGCGGCTTCCCTTTTCCACACCCGCGGTGAGCACATCCATGATGCTCTTGGCGTTGACCTCCTTGCCGTCTCGAGTAAGGTTACGCAGGGTGATGGCGGATCTGAACCGCGCCGACCGCTGCACGAACAGCGCCGCCGGCCTGGCGTGAAGGCCATGCTCGTTCTGCACCTCGAGCTCCGCGCTCGTTGCATCAGCCATCTATCGCTCCACTTTCTGCATGCCTGCCGCGTCGTTTGCCGATCGGTCAACCTCATCCAGCGATTTGCCGATCGAAGATTCGACGGCGGCGATCACCGCACCCTCGACCACGGGAGCGTTACTCAGGCGTACCCGGCCGGCAACATCCGGATCGAGTGATTCGACCGCTACCTCAGCGCTCATAACCGCGCTCCCCAGGTCCATCAATACCAGTACGCCATTCGAGGTCATGACTCTCTCAATCGCCGCTTTGATCCGTTCAACATCGGTTCCCAATCCCCCGTCCGGCCCGCCGCCGGCGGCAGCCATGGGAACTTGACCCCCGGTCATCTGACCGGCCAGCTCGACGACACCTTCAGCTAGCTGCGCGCTGTGGGACACGACGACGATACCGATCATGCCTTCCCTTCGTAGCCTTGCAGCAAGATCTCGATGGGGTGAAGCGACGGACGGTGTGTGCCGTGCTCGATCTGCCAGCGGCAGGTCTCGCTGTCACAGCTCGAGACAGGAGCACCCGTGTCCGCTATCTGCTCGAACAGCGTTTCACCCACCTTCATTGCGATATCATACTTCTCCCGCTTGTAGCCATACGTTCCCGCCGTGCCACAGCATTCGGCATCCATCTCAATAGGCAGAAGGCCGGGAACGAGCTCCATCAGGTCAAGCGCCGGACGGCCGATGCCATGCGACTTCAGCTGGCAGGGAGCGTGATACGCAACCTCCAGATCAACCTCCCCAAAGTCCAGGTTCATCTGGCCGCGCTCGTACAGAATGCGCAAGAACTCACAAATGTCGAAGACGTTGGACGCCACCAGATCGGCTTCCTCCGTCCGAATGTCCAACAAATCACGGTAGTACTGCTTGAGCGTCAGACTGCAGCTGGTCGACGTGGCCACGATAGGAATGCCGGCCCGTGCCATGGGCAGTAGGCGCCGGATATTGCGCTGGGCATACGTCCTGGCTGCGGCATAATCCCCGTTGGAGATCAGCGGTAATCCACAACAGTTCTGTGGCGGGAGCAGCGTTTGATAGCCGTTGCGCTCCAACACCTTGACCGCCTTTTCTCCCAGCTCGGGCTCGTAATATTCGGTGGAGCAGGCGTAGAAGTACGCAACCTTGCGATCGCTTCGGTACGGATACCGCCGGTGCCACGCTCGAAAGCTCCGCCGTGAGAAGGTCGGCATAGGTGAGCGCGCGTCGATCCGCAGCACGGCCTGCAATGCCAATCTGAAGAGTCGGTTCTGCAGGGTGTAGTTGACCAGTGGAGCAAACGGCCGTGAGAGCTGCCCCATGAGCTCCGGGCGCGCGATGAGCCGGTCACGCAGTGACGGGCCGCCGCGCGCCCGAACCATGGCAGCGCGGGCCCTCGAGTTGAGCTCGGCAATACGCACGCCTGACGGGCATACCCGGGTGCAAACGGTGCAGCCCGAGCAGTAGTCAACACTGTGATCAACCGACGGCCCAATGCGCAGCCGCTGCGCCTGAGGGCCCACATACTTGGGGCCGGGAAAAAGGTCCGTCACGTTTGACACGGGACAGTACGACTGGCACACGTTGCACTTGATACAGGCATCGGTACTCAGCTCGATGCGGTGTGCCTCGAACGCAGGAAAATCAGCAACTGACATAGCACCACTCGTTCATGATTGGGCTCTGGCGGTCACGGGCGTGCTTTCGGATCTCAAGCCCAGTAGGTCGAGCGCTTCCCGTGCGACGCGCCATCCCGTCGCCAGGGCCACCCCTTCACCGGAACGCTCCCGCACAGGATCCCAGCCCGGCAGGTTGGATGCCGTGACAAACACATTCTCGATCGCGCGATCGGATCGGTCGAGCGGCCGCAGCCGCGCATCCACTCCAAGGCCGATCTCACTGTACGGCTGGGGGTCGGCGGAGAGAAATTCCGCGCGTGCCCATGCGTTGCGATCATTTGGTCCTCGGACAGGCAGATCGAAGACGGTCTCTTGCAGCCGCCCATCGGGAAAGGCCCTGATTCCCCCTCCCCCGGTTCCGCCGGTGGCCAGGACAAAGCAATCTGCCGTATAGGTCGTCTCGTGTCCGGCAGAGCGCACCACAAGGCTCTCGGCACGCGTACCAACGATCCGACCTCCGGTCCAAAAACCGATTTCGACTCGCACCCGACGTCGCGTCAAAGAGCGGCGCAGAATTGTATGAAGGCGAATTCCTGGCACTGAAGGAGGAAGGGTTGAGATCTCAAATACCGAGCTCTGGATCAACGTTTGCAAGTGAGTTGACACCTCTTGGGCGCGCTCCCCCCCCAGGACAGCGGGAAAGCCCACCCGTTCCGCACCGCCCAGGATGCGGCGAACATTGCGTCCTACCTCCTCGCGAAACTGCGCATTTCCGAAGTCATGGGCAAGATCCGTGGAGAGTAGGTGCTTGCGGCCATGGAGATGTGGGAGATCGAGATACGCCCCGGTCACGTTAATCGACGCCTGCCGCCGGAGATTGGCAGCCAGATACGGAGGGTAGAAGTCCCGGTAATTGGAGAATCCGGCAATCAGCGTGGGAGCCGTATCGACAAGGTCTCCAGCACTCATGGTGGCCGGAGTGAGGCAGGTAGCACGTACGGAGCCGATTGCCGTGGGCATCAGGCGAATTCGGTCGAGAGAACCCTCGAAGGGATAGCCAGCATCAGCCATGACATGGGAGAAGAACGCCACCCCCTTTTCCAGCGATTCCGTACCGGCACGCGCGTATGGATGGTTGGGAAGCTCCCTGGAGACTCGCGTGACGGAGGCACGCGGATTCGGCGTGCCGTCTCCCCACACATCCACGCAACCCGAGGTGAAATGGAGAAAGCCGCCGCCCTTTGCAATCAGGTACACGCGTGCGCCGGCTTCCGCAAGCAGCCCCGCAGCCACCAGTCCGGAGAGCCCGGCACCGATCACGATGGCGTCGTAGTGGCGTACACCATCCACCATCAAACCTACTCCGCGCCGCGGAAGCGATCCGCGCCGAGCAGGTTGAGATAGATTTCTTCGTCCAGCCGTATCTGGCGTAGATCGTCGCCCCACAATACCGGCCGGATGCCTTTCCAGCGCTCCTCCAGAAACCGCGTTAGCGCGACGTTGGTTGCATCCGGCGAGAGATGACGCAGATCGTGTAACACGCCGGCCGCTCGATAGGTGCAGAAGCCACCCTGGCAGGGTCCCATTCCCAACCGTAGCTCGCGGCGAATATCGTTCAGGTCGTGGGTATCCTTGCTCCTTGCCACCTGCTCCACCTGCGTCCGCCGCACGAACTCGCACTCGCACACGAGCTCGATCTCATTTCCACCTTCCTCTTCAACATGGGCCAACCGGTGCGCCATCGACTCGTAGACGCCGTTCTCCGAGCCCGGCAGCGGCTCCCAGGCCGTGCGGCACGGGCGCGTGAGACCCAGTGTGCCGCACAACATATCCACCCCGGCCTGCGCCATCATGCGATAGGTGGTGAGCTTGCCTCCAACGATGGAGATGAAGTTGTCTATACCGTCCCGCCTGGCATGGTCGAGCACCGAATACGATCGCGTCACATCGCGCCCCTGCGCGGACTTTGCGCTCTGATCGCTGTAGAGTGGTCGGACGCCGGCATAGGCGCGAAGCGAGCGAGTACCGGCAAATCCTGGGATTAGCTTCTCGCCCTCGCTCAACATCTTGTCGATCTCCCACGGTTCGATGCCGTACCCGTCCGGATCCGGCACATTGATCGAGGTGGTGCCAATGATCGACACGCTCCCTACGGGAACCAGAATGTCTCCGTCTCCCGGCAAGTGGCAGCGATTGATCACCGTGTTGACGATACGGTGATTCATCACGACCATGGTGCCCTTTCCCGGCTTCATGTCGATCGGCGCACCGGCCAGCTCGCCGACCTGCCCGGCCCAGGCGCCTGCCGCGTTGATCACAAAATCACAGGCGATGGTCTTGGCCCCACCGTTGCGCACGTCCTCCACATGGACCGCGGTCAGGCGACCACCTTCGCACTCGAAACCGGTTACGCGGTGATACGGCCAGGCTTCCCCGCCATAGTCGCGAGCAGACTGCACATTGGCGTCGATCAATGCCCAGGGTTCGCAGGAGCCGTCAGGCACCAGAAAAGCCCGAGTAATGGCCGGATTGAGCAATGGCTCGCGCTGGAGGGCCTCGGCCACCGGAATCTCTTCACAGGTCACTCCCGTATCGCGGCATGCCGCCGCGAAGTGATCCGCATACGTGGGATCGTCGTCCGGGGTGGTGACAAAGAGGCCACCAGTGTCCTCGATCGCGGCGCTGGCGATGCGACGAAGAATCCGGTTCTCCTCGATGCACTCTCTGGCCGAGATCGAATCTTTGACCACATAGCGGCCGCCACTGTGCAACAGGCCGTGATAGCGGCCGCTGGTCCCGGTTCCCAGATCATTCCGCTCGACCAGCAAGGTCTTGAAACCGCGCATCGCGGCGTCACGTAGAACGCCGGCTCCGGTGGCTCCACCGCCGATCACGACAACGTCGGTTTGGTACATGGTGTTTCAATTCTATGATTCCTCCCTTTCGCCCCATGCAGGACGAAAGGGAGGAAAACGATTTCTATCCTTCCGGTTCGACCCATTCTCGCGCACGTTCAACCGCGCGCTTCCAGCCGGCATACAGCTTATCGCTTTGCGACTGGTCCATCTTCGGCTCAAATACCCGGTCCTTCGCCCACTTCTGTTCGATCTCCTGCTGATTGCCCCAGTAACCAACAGCCAGGCCGGCCAGGTAGCACGCCCCCAGCGCGGTCGTCTCAGATACCACCGGTCGCTCCACTCTGGTATTCGTGATATCGGCCTGGAACTGCATCAGAAAATCATTCCCCACCATACCGCCGTCGACGCGGATGTCCGCGATATCCAGCCCCGAGTCGCTACGCATAGCCTCCAGTACGTCCCGCGACTGATAGGCAACGGATTCCAGGGTGGCCCGTGCAATCTCCGCCCGACCGGAGCCTCGTGTTAGACCGACGATTGCGCCACGCGCATACTGGTCCCAGTACGGTGCGCCAAGGCCCGCAAAGGCCGGCACCATGTAGACACCGCCCGTATCCGGCACAGAACTGGCCAGATCCTCAGTCTCGGCCGCGTTATTGATGATCTTCAGCTCATCTCGCAGCCACTGAACTGCCGCGCCTGTTATGAAGATGCTGCCCTCGAGACAGTAGAAGATCTCGCCGCCGATGCCCCACGCAATGGTGGTCAGCAGCCCGGATTTGGATGCGCGCGGCTGCCTACCGGTGTTCATCAGCATGAAGTTACCGGTGCCGTACGTGTTTTTGACCATACCCTCGGTGTAGCACGCCTGTCCAAAGGTCGCCGCCTGCTGATCCCCTGCATCTCCCGCGATCTTGATGGCGCCTCCGAAGAGTGCCGGATCGGTCTCTCCGTAGACTTCCGAAGAAGGTCTGGCTTCCGGCAGCATGGACTGCGGTATTCTGAGCTCTTTGAGCAGATCGTCGTCCCAGCGGTTCTCATGGATGTTGTAAAGCATGGTTCGGCTGGCATTGCTGTAATCGGTCACATGGACCTTGCCGCCGGTTAGCCGCCAGATAAGGAATGAATCCACCGTGCCGAACAGGAGCTCGCCGCGCTCCGCTCGTTCCCGGACGCCGTCGACGTTGTCCAGAATCCAGTTCACCTTGGTTCCGGAGAAGTAGGCATCGATCACCAGACCCGTCTTGTCGCGGACACGCTGCTCCCATCCCTCGCGCTTTAGATGGTCACAGAATTCGGCCGTGCGCCGGTCTTGCCAGACAATAGCGTTGTAGACCGGCTTACCCGTGTTCTTGTCCCAGACAACGGTGGTTTCCCGCTGATTGGTCACGCCGATTGCCGCGATATCTCCAGCAGACAGGTTCTTCGCCTGCATGACCTGCATTGCCACCTGGAT
>DASVZE010000127.1:0-5274 GCA_036391775.1 Chloroflexota bacterium
AAGAAGAAAGGTAGCAGTATGAAACGACTCTACGCCGCGATTGCCGTGATCGCGGTCGCTGTGACCGTTTATGTGCCACGATTAAGCTCCGCCCAGACGGCGCAGCCATGGCCGACTTTTCACGGAAATCAGACGAGAAATGGCGCAACCACTTTGAGTGGTCCTACTAGTGGCACGGCACTCAACGAGTGGACGGTATCTGCGCCGGTTCAGAGCTCACCCGCGGTCGACGCCGCCGGCACCGCTTATATTGGAGACAACAACGGGTATGTGTACGCTTTCAACCCGTCAAAACCGAGCGGTCCGCTCTGGTCGTTCAAGACCGGGGCGGCATTAAAGGCAAATGCCAATGTCGCGGTGAAGTCTTCACCGACTCTTTCCGCCGACGGCAAGACGTTATTTGTGGGTTCGGATGACGGAAGCGTCTATGCGCTGAACACTGCTGACGGAACCAAAAAATGGTCGGTCGACCTGGGAGGTCCCGTCGACGGGTCGCCACTGCTGTCTCCTGACGGCACCGTCATTTACGCCGCCAATGTCAACGGCATCCTTACCGCCCTGCACAGCTCTGACGGGTCGTTCGCGTGGCAGGTCAAGACCGTCTACATCGGAAGCGCAATAACGGGAAGCGTAACTCTCAGTCCCGACGGTGGCACGCTCTACGTGGCTACTTACATCGGGGTCCTTTACGGAATCCCGGTCAGCGCCAACCAGGCCGGCAGCCCCACTGCATATTATCTGGATGGACCCGCCGTGACCACGCCCGCGGTTGATCAGGCCGGCAATATCTACGTTGCCACTCAGAAGGGCAGCGTTATGTCGTTCAATCCTGGTACCGTTCAGCCACGCTGGACCTTTACGGTGCCAAATCTCACACCTGCGCTCTCAACGCCCGCCATCTCCGGGAATACTGTCGTCTTCGGCGACGGCAATCAGAATGTGTACGGACTCAACGCTTCCAACGGCCAGCAGATCTGGATTGCACACACTGGAGGTCCGGTGGGTTCTTCGCCCGCAATTTCGGGCAATAACATGGTCTACGTCGGCTCGGACGACGGTACCGTTTATGCCCTTCGGTTAGACACTGGATCTTCTGTATGGGTCCGGGCATCCGGAGCGGCAGTGAGCTCCTCTCCGGCAATTGGCGCGGACGGCAGTCTGTGGGTGGCAAATACGCTGTCCACCGGCGGCAAAGTGGATCGAATCAATGTGCTCACTCCGCCCGGAACTCCGATTGCGGGCGCAACTGCCGTGCCTACGGCAACCAAAGGTCCAACCGCCACGGCGCAGACTACAGCGACAGTTTCGCCAACCCCGACGCCGACCGGAGGAACGATTGCCATCTCGCTGAAGGCGAGTGTTAAGGACGGACAGAAACAGACCATCAAGATAACCACCACGCCCAACACTCTCGTTCACATTCGGGTGCAGTACCCGAACGGGGATCATCAGTCTCACGGGCAGAAGACGAATGCAAGCGGCAAGCTGACGTACTCATATACGCAGGGCGCGAGCAAGATCAAGCACAACCAATTCGTCGCCACGGTAACCGCAAAGACAGATGCGCCAAACGCCAAGCAGGGGTCGTCCCGATACAAGATCCTCTTCGGCAACATTGACGTATCTGTCGAGCCGCGCAGTGCCAAGGTAAACCAGGTGGTGAGCATCTACATTCACACCGCGGTAGGCAAGAAAGTCGTAGCTTACCTGCTGTACCCCAGTGGTAAGTTCGTGACACGCTATGGTGTGACGGGTCCGCACGGGTTCGCCCATATGCGATACCAGATTCCAAGCAACATGGTTTCCGGCTCGAAGCGAACGGTCGTCGTCCTGGCAAAGTATCAATCCGGTCGTCCACCATGGTCGACCAGATCGACCCTGAAGATTAAGTAGAAGAGTGAAGCGGAGGCTCGGCTTTGGTCCGGGTCTCTGCTCCTCCGTCGGGTGCGACCGGTGACCGGACGCCATACGGATCCGCGTGAAGGGAAAGAGGAGCCAATACAGTGCGAATCAGAGTGAGCCTCCTTCTACTGCTGGCTGCGCTGCTTCTAGGAGCAGGGCCGACATTCGCCGGCACAATTCACGTCGGCCGAGCCGCGCCGCTTCACAGTACCGTCGTTCACGCAGGGAAAAAGAAGAAACCGACGTGCACGGTGACCAGAAAGACAGCCAAAGGCAAAAAGAAGAAAGTTGCGTGCACCAAGAAGAAATCGAATAAGCCTGTTCCCACACGGACTCCTAAGCCGACGGCCATCGCGACCCCGACTGCGACGCAGACGGCGACCCCTGTCGCCACTGCCACGAACGCCACTCCGCTCCAGTTGCAGGCAAGCTATCACCTCATTGCGGCGATGGCACAAGGGTACAAGGCGGCGTTTTTTGTATGCGGTCTGCCACCAGGATTTACCGCTTCGGTGTCTTCAAATCCGTCCGTCTCTGGTCCCAGCCCGGAGTCCCCCATCGGCAGCGGCGCGGATTCTACCGTCACCTTCGTAGTAGCCGGTGACACGTGGCCCGGTACCTACGTGATGAACGTAAACGCGTACCTGGAGGCGCCTGACGGCACTCCCATATCGCTACCACCAGGAGGCGTTCAGCTGCTTCCTCGTGCCATTGCCGTGACGGTGAAAAGCGGTGGCCGGCTGTCCATCGCCCCCTCCTCGGTTGATCCGAACATTGGCTTGGAAAATTGTTCGGCAATTCCGCCAGGTTTTGGACCTCCGCCAACGGCGACGCCTGTAACGGGACCTGTCTCGGTATATGCCTGGGTCTCGGATCCGCATCCGGTCAGTGGCGAGCGCGAAACCTTTTATGGTGCCTTATTGGCGGGTGGACAGGCAGTACAAGGAGTACCCGTCCATGTTCAGGTTTACCTGCCGTATGGCATCCAGGATTGCGACTCGACGACGGACGCCACAGGAACCGCCTCATGTCAATTGCTCCTGGGGAACCTACTTGGTGGTCAGACGATCTCCATTGCCGTGACCTTCACCTACAACGGCCAGAAATACGCAACTCAAACGTATTTCGAAACGTAGCAGCCTCTAACCTGCCTGCAAAACAGCACGCATCTGCTGCAGCTGTGAGTCGGGAGGCGGCGGCCAGTAGTTGTGAACCCATCCCAGTGACGCCTGTGCTTCCTGGCGAGCCTGCTGCGTAGCACCACGCTTCTGGTCGACCAACGACGCCGCATAGTAGGAGAACCAGAAGGTCGTGTCAAGACGGAGCGCCTGCTTCGCCAGGTCAGCCGCCTGGCGCGTCTTCCCCTCTTGAAGCAAGGTGAGTGCTTCCTGATCGAGATATCTGGGATTGTTGACGCTGAGTAATTCCGCTTGCTGGTACTCCCCAAGTGCTAGCTGCGGTCGATTCCATGCCAGGTATAAGTTGCCGAGGTTGCTCAGCGTGTCGGGGTCCAGAGGAGATAGCGCATGCGCTGATTGCAACGCGTACAGGGCAAGAGAATACAGCTGGTCACGGCCAAGATTGGCTGCGCGAGCGGAGTCGATCGTCTCAGCGTCGGACGAGACCGGCTGATATGCAGGCTCCCCACTGTCCAGATGGTTGGCACCGAGAGATAAGAACGCGCCTCCCAGATCGGTACGGTACTGAGGCTCCTCCGTGTTTGTCCTCGCCGCCTCTTCGAGGTATGCCACCGCCTGTGGGAACTGTCCCGTCGCCAGGGCTGTCAAACCGTCGCGCTCCGAAAAGGCGGCAGTTTCAAATCGAACCTGAGCTGCAGCTCCGAGCGCAAGGATCACACCAGCAAGGGTGATGATTATGCGAAGCCTGGCAGATCCCGGAACGGAGAGCGAGACGCGCCGGACTTCCATAGACGTCTGAAAGAAAGCTATTCCCGCTACACCCAAAAGGATGGAGAGCACCCACAGAGTTGCGAGTAGAGCAGGATGGTCCGTACCGACAGCGAGCGAGATACCAATAAGGGCAAAGAGAACGACACCGGCAACCGCAAGCGGCTCTACCGTGTTCGGCACAGCCGTTTCCACGGCATCATGCTCGGGTTGAGCTCGGAGTATCGCCACGGGCACGCCAAGGACGATCCAAAACAGAAGAAGGGTCGCGGGCATATCAAGCCCAAAGATCCCGTCGACCATATGAGCGGCTACGGCGGCCGCGGCGGCTATCGATAGCCATGCGTCTTCATCGGCCCTGCGGGCGATTGCGGCCACTGCGTCCCGGAAGAAGACGCCGACAAGGAGCACAAACGACATCAAGCCAAGAACTCCGACATCGACCAGTGTGTCAAGAAAGATGTTGTGCGCCCTATCCCATGCCCAGATCTCGGAAGTAACCTGGCGAAGCTTTAACGGGTAGACCCTCTGAAATGCCCAATGCAGCGTTTCCGGTCCGTAGCCGACAATCAGCCGCAAAGGTCCTCCCGTCTGGCTGCCGATCGAAGGTTGCTTTGTGATAAGGTCTTTGACCCCTTGCCAGATCAGCAATCTGCCTTGAGCGCTTCCTCCTGCCCCTCCTGCCTCGGTAATGTTTGCCAACCGGCTAATGCCGTGAAGGGTACGCAAGGGCTGCAAGGGTCCGCCCGGTATGTTGAGCAAGACAAGGATGACGCCGCCGACCAGAGTCACGGCCAGTATTGAGCGGGCCAACGACGGTTGGCGCAACCTCAAGGCAGCCAGGAAACCAAACACCGGCAGACTGGCAAAAAAGGCAATCCATGCGCCGCGAGCGCCGCTGAAAAAGAGGACAGCGATCTGAGCCAGCAAGAGAAGAGAGTAGCCAAGGAGCCCGGCAACGGGCGGCATCCTATCTCTCACTGCTCTCTGCCAGGCAATGAGCGCTAGCACAAAGGCGGCAAGGAGAGCGGGTAGCGAAACGAAGAGCGACGTCTGCCGGACACCGGCGACCATGAACACGATAAAGCTTGCGCTGACGGCAACATAGACAAATACGCTGATGGCTACTTCCGGCGCTTTCCACCACGGATCACGGAATGCGTGCCATTCGGCGCGGCGCTCCACCACACGCGTCAGCGTAAATGGAATGACAAGTACCAGGTAGGACCCCAGGAAGATGTGTTGTCCGAAGGAGGATCGAACCGGCCAGAAGAGAGTGTTGGGATCTCCGCCGCTCGGCACTGGATCGTACCCGGCCTGCTGCAGTAGTCCGTAAGCGAGCACAGGCACACTGCCGAATAACAGAGCCGAAACCAACAGGCGTCGGTCACGCATGGCAGTGAACCGTGTTCCGACAACGACGAGCATGACGAGATATGACGACCGGGTCCACAGGCCCTCTTGC
>DASVZE010000128.1:0-5630 GCA_036391775.1 Chloroflexota bacterium
GTAGAAGCCACTGTCTGATTGAAGTCTGTGTGGACGCGACCCGTACGCGGATTGATAAGGCTGGGCAGGGCATCGACATACGTATTTTTCAGCTTCATGAGCTGACGAAACTCGAGAATTGCGTCCACCACCGTGTGCTTACCCCGCAGGCTCTCCAGAACTTCGTTATCCGTCGAATAGCCGGTCTTTGTACGTCTGCCGGGAGGGAGCTTTAGCTGGTTAAAGAGAAGCTGGGAGAGCTGTTGTGTTGAATTGATATTGAATGCGCGTCCCGCGACGTCGAATATCTGGACCTCGAGACGGCCCATCACTTCGGTCATCTCCCGGGACATGTCAGTCAGCACGCTGGTGTTCAGAGCTACTCCTTCACGTTCCATGGCGGCTAGAACAGGCACGAGCGGCATTTCAATATCTCTGAAGAGATTTGTCACCTCTCGCTCCTCAAGCTCTACAGCCAGACGATCCGCCAGTTGTAGTGACACATCCGCATCGGCTCCGGCATAGTCAGATACCGTATCTATCGGCACCAGATCCATGGTGATCTGGTCCTTGCCTTTTCCAATAAGTCGCTCAATCGGAGTCATCTCGATGCCGAGTCGTGTTTGTGCCAGCGAGCTGAGAGAGAGCCCGCGCGCCTCCTGATTGACCAGATAGGCAGCAATCATGGTGTCGAAGCCGATGCCGTTCGAGAAGACGTCATATTGCGACAGTGCGTTTAGGTCGTACTTAAGATTGTGGCCAATTTTGAACAGGGAAACGTTCTCCAGAATTGGCCTCAAGCTGTCAAGAACAGTTTCTATAGATAGCTGTTTCCCCTCTGTGTGCCCCACCGGCACATACCATGCACTGCCCGCTTCGTTCGCGAATGATAGACCGACAAGCCGCGCCGCGAGCGGATCGGTACTTGTCGTTTCACAATCAAACGCTATGCGCTCAGAGTTCTGGAGGGCCGCTTTAAGTGCTTCCAGTTTGCCCTCATCGTCCACGATCACAGTGTGCGTTGTTGTGGAGACTCCGGCCGTCTCCCTCAATAGCTCGAGCGCTGTTGCTACTGCAGTCGAGCGAGATTCTTGCTGCGTCCCGGACACCTGGTCTTGTTCGTCGGCGAAAAGACTGAGTTGCCCGGAGGAGTGCGGTTCCGCTGGGACGGGCATGTTTTCGGAGTCCTGGCCGGCAAAAGCTCCGGCATAGAGCCGGTCGAGTAACCTCTCGAAACTTAGCTCTGTGAACAGTTCAACCAGGCGTGCCCGATCCGGGGCAGCTCTACTTGCTCGCTCCAGGTCGATTGTTACAGGAGCGTCGCAAACAATTTGGGAGAGGTGCTTACTCTGTAGAGCCTGCTCTTGAGCGCCTCGAAGTGCTTCTCGCCATTTAGGCGATAGCTCGTCCAGATGTGAGAAGACGTTTTCCAGGTTTCCGTATTGTGCGATGAGCTGAGTGGCCGACTTGCCGCCAATTCCTTTGACACCTGGAATATTGTCCGACGTATCTCCTACCAATGCCTTCCAATCTGGAAGCTGAGACGACTCGAGCCCGTACCGCTCGCGAACGGCGGCAGGATCGTATGTTGTCGTGGACTGAAATCCCCTTGCCGGTGTTCGCACGTGGACAGAGTCGGACACCAACTGCAGCGCGTCCAGATCTCCGGTGAGGATCACTGTTTCCACGCCCATCCGCTCGGCCTGAGCGGCCAGAGTTCCCAGTACGTCGTCCGCCTCGAAGCCGTCGACTTCGTAAATCGGAATATGCAAGGCGTCGGTGATCTCTCGAACTCGTGCAAACTGGGAAACGAGTTTGAGAGGTGTTTTTGGCCGGGTCGCCTTGTACTCCGCATACTCTTGGTGGCGGAATGTTGGAGACGGGCGATCCATCGCAAGCACGATGTGAGTGGGATTGACGGTCTCGATTTCCTTCAACAGTATGTTGACGAATCCAAGCACCGCATTGGTCGGCTCCCCACTCGCGGAAGACAGGTCCTCCGGCAAGGCGTGAAACGCGCGATGTACGAGCGCGTGTCCGTCGATAAGCATTAGTCGACCGTGGTTATTCAAAGAGTTCGTCCTTTCACGGCTGCCGTATTTCCCGGGCCACCAGGAGTCTGTCTTGTCTGATCGTGGCCGCGCAGCCTGATTCGCATCCCAACCATCAAGGCGATCGCTGCACCAGCCAGTAAGCCAGCTATGTGGGCGATATTGTCAACGCCAGGAATCAACGCGGAAAGTCCCAGACTAATCAACACCAGGGGTGTCACGGACGACGTAATGCGGCGCCGGACCGAATCCGGAATGAGTGAGGATCGCTGAAAACGGACAATCATAAGCGCACCGGCGACACCAAAGATGGCACCCGATGCGCCTAGCGCACCTTGCTCCGGCTGACCTGACGCAATCCAATACACAACACTCGCCAGCGAGGCGACGAGGCCCGAACCGAAGTAAATAGCCAGGTAGCGGAGCCTTCCATACAGCCTCTCGGTCAAGCTTCCTACCGCGAAAAGAGATGCCATGTTGAACAGGATGTGCTCCACGCTTCCATGCAGGAACATGGTGGTAATGAGCCTCCACCACTGACCTTGCTGGACAAGTCGAGGTACTTCCATGCCCAGGTTTCTCAGCGTAGTTTCGTTGGTGAATCCGGTTGCCACGTTTAAGGCACCGGTGGAGAGTTCGAGCAGAAAGACGCACACATTGATCGCGACCAACGTAGAGGTAACAAGGGGTCGTTCCCCTTGCATCAGCCCGTAGAACGCCTGGAACTGCTGGACGCGCTGTGGTCCGCTTGTTTCGTTTGGGGAGCTTCCTACACTCGGACTGCCCTCCGCTGCTTCCCTAACCGCGTCATATCCTTCAGGGCGGCGAAAGCTGCGCTTTGCTGAGAGGACGTGGTTCGAAAGATCGACTACCCACGTCTCCGGTCGAAGATTGGAATAAAAGGAGGACGGCGATAATTTCAGCAGTGTTTTTCGCGTGAGGTCGTCGAGAGACGATCCCACGAACACCAGCACAACGGTGAGTGGGACGCCCGAGAGCAGCCCGCGGGCGGCAAGTGTGTGCGCGAACTCGTCGACCATGCGCTGAGCGATGTCGACGTCGAACGGCACGCCTGCAAAAGCGAAAAGAGCCGGCGCACCCGGGACATTGAGCAGGACGGTTCCGTCCCATGTGGATCCCGACTGTTCGGCCAACAGGAATTCCTGTCCGCCTTGAGCGAGTAAACCCGCATGCGCTCGGCTGAGAAACTCCCGTTGAGCGGATTCGTTGATCACTCCGAGAGCAATTCTAGACGCTCTTGAAGACGGCGGGCGCGTTCAGCCAGCTCCGCGGCTCTTGCGCGCTCGCGCTCGACCACTGCATCGGGCGCCTTGGCCACGAACGAGGCGTTCAGGAGTTTCGCTTTGAGCGATTCTAAAGCTTTCTCCGTGCCTTGCAACTCTTTCTCGATACGTTTTCGTTCCGCGTCCAAATCGGTTAGCTCTTGCAACGGAATGTACACCGTCACGTCGCCGACCAGCAGGGAAACAGCTTGTTTCGGCTTTTCCTCTATAACCTCGTACACGGCGAGCGGCCGCAATCTTGCCAGATTGCTTATCACATCGAACGACCCGCGCAGCAACGAACGCTGCGGTCCTGCGACTATTGACGCGGAAATCCAGGCACCCGGTGCCTTCCCGTATTCGGACCGGGCCGTCCGGGTGGCCCGGATGATGTCCATCACGAGCTGCATCTCTCGTTCCGCTTCGACATCCGGCTCGCCTGCGTCGGGCCAAGGAGCGACCATAACGCTCTCGGGCATCGGCCCGTCCCATCCGGAGAGCTTTCTTGCTGCGTCTGACCCGGTCGTCCGCAGATGTTGCCAGATCTCCTCGGTCACAAAGGGCATATAGGGATGCAGCAATCTGCACACACGTTCAAGTACTGACCATAGAACCGCGCGAGATGCATATGACCCCGCCGAGGAGGAAGACGTGTCGAAGAAACGAACTTTGGCTGCTTCCAGATACCAATCGGCAAACTCGCTCCAGACGAATTCATACAACCTGTTGCCGGGCGCGCTCAACTCAAAACGCTCCATGTCAGACGTGACACGGTCCGTTGTGACCGCCAGGCGACTGAGAATCCAACGATCAGCCGTGGAAAGTCGAAGCTCTTGTTTCGGTTCATTCACCTCCTGGTACCGCAAGACGGCTCGCGCAACATTCCACAGTTTGTTCGTGAAATTGCGCATTTCTTCAAAACGTTCCGGGAGGAAACGGATATCTTGCTGGTGTGTGCTGCCTGCAGTAATGAGTCCAAACCGTAGGGCATCGGCTCCGAACTGTTCCACCAGAAGCAGCGGATCTGCCCCCGTTCCGAGAGATTTGCTCATCCTTCTGCCTTCAGCGGTCTGGATCGTCGGATTGATCAAGACCACCGGGAAAGGCACGTCGTGCATAAACTTCAACCCGGTCATGATCATGCGAGCGATCCAGAGGTAGAGAATCTGGCTCGACGTGTTCATGAATGAGGTGGGGTAAAAGCGTTCGAGGTCATCGGTTCTCTCGGGCAAGCCGAGTGTTGCAAAGGGCCACAGCGCAGAGCTGAACCATGTGTCGAGAACGTCCTCGTCCTGTCTGACAATGGGCGAGCCGCAGATCCGGCACGCCTGGGGCGCGGATTTGGCGGCGGTGGCGTGTCCGTTCTCGCAGTAATAGATGGGAATGCGGTGCCCCCACCAGAGCTGACGTGACAACGTCCAGGGACGAATATTTTCCATCCAGTCCAGGTACACCTTGCTCCATCTTTCTGGCACGAATCGAACCGATCCGTTTTTAACGACATCGATCGCCGGACCGGCCAGATCGCTCATGTCCATGAACCACTGCTCGGAAAGTAGCGGTTCAAGGACGGTATGACATCGTTCGCACGTCGGAACGACATGCTGGTGGTTCTCGGTCTTAACCAGGTACCCGCCTGCTTGCAGGTCATGCAAGACAGATTCGCGCGCTTCAAGCACTGTTTGTCCTCTATACGGACCTCCCACCGACGTGACCCGGCCGTCAGGCGAAAGGGCGATCGGACGGTCCAGGTTATGGCGCTCCGCCACCTCGAAGTCCGCGAAGTCGTGTGCCGGCGTGATCTTCACCGCGCCGGTTCCGAACTCTTTATCGACCATATCGTCTGCCACGATCCGAAGCTCGCGGCCGATCAGCGGCAGTATTGCAACTTTTCCCACATACCGCGTGTACCTGTCGTCATTGGGATTAACGGCAACCGCCACATCGCCCAGAATAGTCTCCGGGCGAACTGTGGCCACGACGATATCTCCGGATCCGTCTTGAAGTGGATAGCGCAGGTAGTACAGAGGATCCTGTCGTTCAATATTCTCGACTTCGATATCCGAGATGGCCGATTGACAGCGAGGGCACCAATTGATGACACGCCAGCCCCGGTATATCTTTCCTTCATCAAACAGCCGTATGAAGAATTCGAGGACGGCGTCGACGTACCCCGCGTCCATCGTGAAACGCTCTCGCGTCCAATCAAATGAACATCCTAGTGCCCGGAACTGATCCCGGATTGAGTCGGCGTAGTGATCCTTCCACTGCCAGACTCGCTCCTGAAACTGTTCGCGTCCGAGGTCGTGTCGGGTCT
>DASVZE010000129.1:0-13512 GCA_036391775.1 Chloroflexota bacterium
GATCCGGACAGAGCACATCGGGGGCAGCCAACCCCGCGAAAAGCAGCACCGGCAGCCGAGCGTCGACAAAGAACGATGTGTACGCGCTATCGGAGGGCAGCAGAGACCTACCGAACGAGCCGGTCACAAGCGAGCCGGCCACGATACGGATGCCAAGCACAAGAACAGCCGGCGCGAACGATGCCAGCAACAGCGCCCACGGCATGATCTTGGTGCGGAACGGACGCCGCATTCCCATCGCCCGCATGATCGCGCCCCAGGTGATCACCCACAGTGAGTGCAGGAGTCCGAGCCGGATGCCGTCGTAGTGATGGTAGCCGCGATCGGCAATATAGGCGGGTGCGTCCGCGCGAGCCATGGCTTATACCGCCTCCGCTTCCACGTCGAGGACGGAGCCACCGGCCCGGGACAGGTAGACGTCTTCCAGGGAGGTGGCCCGGCGCTTGAGAAAGAGCAGAACGCTCTCGGTTTCCACCGCCGCGTCACGAATGGCGTCGTAGACGTCCGGCGACGTGTATCCGATGTGCAGGTCGTTGCCCCGTAATTGCACGGTATAGCCACGCGTGCGAAGAGCATCGGCCAGGGGACCCGGCTCCTCGTGGACCCGGGCCACCACATCTGGGGTTGCCGTCACCATCTCGCGTAACGTGCCCTGCACCTCGACCGTGCCGGCCACAAGGATGACCACGTTATCGGCCACATGCTCGATATCGGACAGGAGATGAGAGGAGAGCATTATGTCGATGCCCATCTCGTGGCTGATGCGCCGTACCAGCTGCAGCATCTCGTCGCGTCCGGCCGGGTCGAGTCCAACGGTCGGTTCGTCCAACAGCATCACCTTCGGATCGTGCGCCAGCGCTTGAGCCAGCTTGACCCGCTGCTTCATGCCGGTCGAGAAGCCTCCAATGGCACGGTATCTCTCTTCACCCAGGCCAACAAGGTACAGCGCGTCGCTCGCGCGCTGCACGGCCGCCCGCTTGGGAAGGCCATGGATCTCCGCCATATAGCGCACGAAGTCCTGAGCCAGCCAATCGCTGGGCAGGCAATTGTGCTCCGGCATATACCCTACGATGCGTCGCAGGGCCAGCGGATCATGACGTGCGTCCAGCCCGGCGAGGCAGCCGGTTCCCCGATCGGGTGTAAGGAGCCCCAGCAGGAGCTTGATGAGAGTGCTCTTACCCGCGCCGTTTGGTCCCAGCAGGCCGGTACAGCCGCCGCCTACCTCCAGAGAGACGCCATCCAGCGCCTGGACACGTCCAAACCGCTTGCTCAGATCGCGTGTCTGGACAACAAGACCATCATTCTCCTCCATACGCCACAGTTTGACGGCCAAGAGAGAGCAGGTCAAGGGTGCCGGTAGACCTCTACCCAGTAGATAGCAAAAGGCCACCCTTTCACGAACCTCCACGTAGGGGCTGTCGTCCCGACATTCGCGTCCATGGGCATTTGAAGGACCTCTGGTGATGCGCGCGCCATGCATGTCCCCAAACAGGAACAATAATGAGAGACTGGTGAGGCATCGGGGCAACACCACCCCGACCAGAGGACGTGACGTGGTCAACACATTTGGCGGTACTCCCGACACGCGCATACTCATTCTGGGAGGCGGCTTCGGCGGCGTATACACCGCGCTCAAGCTGGAGCGGGTCCTCAAGCCGGAGGACCGCACCGAGGTGACGCTCATCAGCCCGGAGAACTTTTTCCTCTTCACACCCATGCTGGCCGAGATCGTCTCCAGCCAGATCGATACCAGTCACGCCATCAATCCCATGCGGCGCATGTTCAAGCGCACCCGCTTTGTTGAAGGCACGGCGCACGGCATCGATCTTCAGGCACGCTCGGTACGAGTCGGCCATCCGAACGGCGAGGAGGCCGACTATCCGTTCGACCACCTGGTCCTGGCCACCGGTGCGGAGACCAGCTTTTTCGGGATGGAAGACGTGCAGCAGAACGCCTACACGGCAAAGACGCTGGGCGACGCTATTCTGCTGCGTAATCGTGCTATCGAGATGCTGGAGATCGCCGAGATCGAGCGCGACCCCACGGCACGAGAGGAGATCCTGACCGTGGTGGTGGCCGGAGGCGGCTTTTCCGGCGTGGAGCTGGCCGGTGAGATGAACGATCTTATCCGGCGCGCCGCGACATACTATCCCGGCATCACCCAGCGCGATATCAGAGTCATCCTGGTAGAGGCCAAGTCGCGTATTCTGCCTGAATTTGATGAGCGGCTCGCCCGCTTTGCCCATGACCGCCTGCGGGCCTCGGGCGTCGAGGTGCAGGTCAACACGGCCGTCAGCGGCGCAACCGAGCGTGAGGTCCACATCAAAGATGGCCCGACCATCGGATGTCGCACCCTGGTCTGGACCACGGGTGTCGCACCCAATCCCTTGATCGGGAATAGCGATCTCCCCAAGACCGGCCGGGGATGGGTCAAGGTGGACGCGCACATGCGCGTAGAGGGGCAACCCGGTGTGTGGGCGCTAGGAGATTGTGCCCAGATTCCCAACCCGCTTCGCCCTGGCCAGAACCAACCGGCCCTGGCGCAGCACGGTATGCGCGAGGCCGCCCGATTGGGAGAGAACATCGCCGCCACACTGCACGGAGAGCCGACCAAACCATTCAAGTACCGGACGCTGGGTCAGATGGCGACACTTGGCCAGCACAATGGGATCGGCGTCATCGGTCCCATCCGCGTGTGGGGCTTTCCAGCGTGGGTCGCATGGCGGAGCTATTACCTGCTCCGCCTGCCGCGACTGGAGAAGCAGCTACGGGTAGCGACCGATTGGACCGTAGACATGATCTTCGGCCGCGACATCTCGCAGATCCAGACAAATACGGATCGGCGTCCCCCCAGCGCTGCACAATAGGCGTCGTGTCCGCCCTGTGTGGCGGATCGTTTCACACCGCATGGGAGGCCGCCGGCATCCCGGACATCAATGCGCAACACGTTGAGCGACACCAGCCGGTACTCGGATTCGCCCGTGAGCCGGAGATGGGCAGCCGCTGCCGGCTGCCGGTTGGCTGCCGCCGGCGCCATACGGAAGTCACCCTGCCGATCGATCGGGTACAGCGCAAACAGCCTGGCGATGGCCGGGCGCCCATCGAGCCACAAAGGCGCAGGCGGTATGGCCCACCGTGCATCCTCGCGTAGCAGATCTACGGCCATCCGGCGCCAGGCGCAGGCGCTACGGCGATCAGCACCTGGCCGGTTCGTTCAGGGACGGCCGCGCCCTGGAGACCACTCCACTCCCGCGCAATCATGAACAGCGTTCTCCTGTCCGCGCCACCCAACATGCAGGCGAAGCAGCCACGATCGAGCTCGATGGTCTGCAACACCTCACCGCCTTCCTTGATGCGCACACACCGCTCGTTGCCGACATCCCCATACCAGACGGCGCCTTCCGCGTCGAGGCAGATGCCGTCCGGGTGGTCGTCCCCAGTCTCGGCCCAGATACGCCGGTTCGTGAGGCTGCCATCGGCGTTGATGTCGAACGCTGTGAGCCGGTTTTTGTATGACTCTGCCAGGATCAGCGTCGCGTTATCGGGCGTCACGGCCATGCCGTTGGGGAAGGCCACGTCATCCGCTACCTGCCGTACCGAGCCATCGGGAGTGACCAGGGCGACGATGCCGGGAGCGAACTCTCCGCCAGGAAAATCAAAGCCGATGCTGTTGAGGTAGATGTTGCCCCGGCCGTCCGCCACGATCTCATTCCAGGGGTGGTCAGAGAGGCTGCGTAGATCGGCATGAGTGACGAGTGATCCGTTGGACTCTTTCCGGAGGAGCTTCCGATCGCGCGCCGAGACGACGAGCAGGCGCCCATCAGGTAGCCAGTCGAAAGAAAAAGGAAACGACGCAACGTGGAGAATGACTTCACTCGTACCCGCGAGATCGACAGCGATAAGCTCTTCTGCCCCCCAGTCCGCGAACCAGAGACGGCCATCATGCCACCGGGGACACTCGCCAAACGCGATACCTTCCATCAAGATCTGCACCTCAGTCATCGATGCCTCCCAATAACACTCTTTGTCACAGCATGTTGTCGAGTGCCGCGGAGATGGGGTCGTCCGTCGGCTGAGGCCAGAGGTCATAGAAGTCTTCATAGGTCCGCCGGCCGAGCAGCAGGGCACCGAAATGGGGTGTGCTATCCCCAGCCTGCGCCATGGCTGCGTATGGAGCAGCCCAGCCGCCGTGCGCGAAACCGCCGCGGAGGTCCTCGTCCGGCGCTGCCGAAGCCTGCATGACCCCGTCGAGTGTCACGATCGTGCGGCGACTATCTCCGGGTATTCGTCATGGCGGAGCACTGGGACACCTTCCTTGCCTCCCTTGGGCGCGCGCTCCAGCACCTGGTAGTAGAACACCGGGAAGCCGACCCGGAGCGACGAGTATGTCTGGTAGACTCTGCCCTCCTCGAGTGCCCAGGCGGTCATGCCTGGCGCCTCGGTCGTCACGTATTCCTTCAGGTCGATCCCGCACGAAGCCGCCAACTTCGCTATGGCCTCGTCATTGGCAAATATGGGAAGCACCTGGTTTGCGACCTCCGGTTGCTGCTCCTGGGTGATGGAGGCGCCGATATCGTCGTTGAAATCGCTATGAAACGACGAGACATAGGGGAACTGCCAGCCCATGCGGCTCTTGTAGGCCTGTAGCTTCTCGAGCGGTGCGTGGGAGACGCAAATCAGGGTCACATCGCGGGCGTTGAGATGGGCCAGCATGCCGTCGAACTGGTCGGCCAGCTGCGAGCAGCCGGGGCAGGCGGCCGTCCAGCTTGGTCCGAACATGATGTGGTAGATGAGGAGCTGCGAGCGCCCGTCAAAGAGCTCCGCCAGCGTCTTCGGCCCCTCATCGGTATCGAGGTTATAGTCCTTGTCGATCCGCAGCCAGGGTAGCTCGCGCCGCTTCCGCGTGATCTCCTCGCTAAGCCGATCCAGCTCCTTTTCGCGCTCGATCACGTTGCTATTCGCGGCTTCCCACTCCTCGCGTGTTCCTACCATCGGGTGTGCCATCATGTTTTCCTCCTGTTTCTCATCGCTGGACCGGCGAACTGCGCCCAGCATCGCTCATTAGAAACTTTCAGGAATGGTGCATCGTGAGGGGATCATCCCGTCGTCTCTCCTCTGCTCCTGGCACTGGTGATCGACGGGCTTCCCGAAAAATCGCAGCACAATGCATGCCACCGGATAAGCGTCTACCGGCACTCAACGCCTTACACGACGTCGATAAGTCAGTCCTCCAACCACTCCGTGACAAACCTGCCGCTGGGATGGATGTCGATCTGGCGAAGCCGGCCCTCGCCCGAGTTGACAAACTTATGAGCGATCCCCGGCCGAACGATGAGGATTTGACCGCGTCGTGCTATGACGGTATCCGTGCCCACGGTGAACGTTGACTGCCCCTCCAGCATGATGAAGATTTCCTCGTATGCATGTCGGTGCAGTCGAGGGCCCTCGCCAGGGTCAACATCGACAAAGATCAGCGAGACGTTGGCGCCTCCGTAGTCGCGGCCCTGCATCTCCGAATCGCGGAGCTGGTCGCGCTCGACCACAAGGTAGTCGAGGGTCGAGGCCCGTTCATCCGTAGCGTTCTGCTCCATCTATTTCTTCCTTTTCACCGGGTCTGCTACTACGGTGGATACACCAAGTTGCCGCATGGAGAATTTACACCTTCCAGCACGCCTCGTGTCGATCTGGGCAGATCTCATTTGTATAGGAAGTGAGAGGCGGGCACGACCCTGCCGATCCAACAAAGGAGGAACAGCGATGACCCGCACGACCCACATCACCGGAGTGACGACGGTGGCCGTTCCCGTCACGGACCAGGCTCGGGCGCTCGACTTCTACCGCGATCGGCTTGGCTTCGAGACGAGACGAGACATTCCCTTTGGACCCGGTCGCTGGATCGAGGTAGCACCACCAGGCGCACAAACGACCGTGGCGCTTGTCCCCGCGCGCGAAGGCATGCCGGCGGGCGTCGAAACCGGCATCCGTCTCACCACCGAGGACGCCGACGCCGAGCATACCAACCTGGCGGCTCACGGCGTCGACGTGGACCCCGAGGTCCTGCGCATGGGCCCCGGCGTCCCGCCGATGTTCTACTTCCGCGATCCAGACGGCAACCGGCTGGTGATCGTGGGGCAGGCGTGAGGAGACTACACTCCCACCAGAACCTTTGCCAGGTGCTGGTCAAAGAAGGCGGCGATACGGCGCAGAGAGTCGAGCCGGTGGTCCAGGTGGGCGAACCCATGCCCCTCGTGCCCGTACACCACCAGCTCCAGCTTGATACCGCACTCGTCGGCGCGGCGCACCATGCTCTCCACCTCCGAGAGTCGGCAGCGCGCGTCGCGCTCGCCCTGCAGTATCAGCACCGGACAGCGAATGTTCTCCACGAAGTTGATGGGCGAGCGCTCGTAGTACAGCTGTGGGTTCTCCTCTGGCGTGCCGATGTTCCGCTCCTGGAACTGCCGCATGTCGTGGCGCGCGCCGGTGTAGCTCGTCTCCAGATCCACCATGGGAAAGATCGCCACGGCGGCGTCCCAGCGGTCCGGATACTTGGTGACGGCGGTCATCGTCATGTAGCCGCCGTAGCTGCCGCCCGTGATGCCGACACGATCGGCGATTCCCTGCTCCTTGAGCCACTCGGCGGCAGCAACCACGTCCTGCAGATCGCCGCCACCCCAGTCGTTCTTATTCATCCACTGAAAATCGCGCCCATAGCCGGTGCTGCCACGGAAGTTGGGCGCCATCACGGTGTAGCCGCGGCTGACCAGGTACTGCACCGTGGGGTTGAAGATATTCATCGTCTGGCCGGTGGGACCGCCGTGTGGTAGAACGATAGCCGGACCGGGCCTCTGCGCATCCTGAGGCCGGTAGAGAAAAGCCGAGATCTGCAAACCGTCGGTGCTGGGATAGTGGACCAGCGACGGCCGTACCAGATCGGCCCGATCGATCTCGGCGGGAAGAGTAGAGTACAGACAGCGTGGCTCTCCGCCCTCGCCGGCCACGATCCAGATGCTGCCCGCTTCGGTGGGACCGGCGTGGCTGTACACCAGATACTTGCCGTCGGGCGTCCAGCGATAGTCGCCACCCTTGCCGCGCATCCCGATGGCGCCGCTCACGCCCTCCTTCTGCGATACCGGCCAGGCACGGCCGCTCGCCAGGTCCTTGACATAGAGCACGTCATTGCCGTCCTCGTTGCTGACATAGGCCACATGGCTGCCGTCCGGCGACCACTGCGCGTTGCCCTCGTCCCAGCGAGTGTCGGCGATCGCCTCCTGCTCCAGCGTTTCAACGTCGATCGAGAACACGTCGTAGTTCCCCGGCACGCTGGAGGCGACGAGAATTCGGCAGCCGTCCGGCGACCAGCGCGGAAGCTGATTGGCGTAATAGCTCATCTCGTCCGCTTCGCCCTCGTGCCGCGTGACCTGCCGCTCCTCGCCTGTGTCGATGGAGATGACAAAGGTGTCCCAGTTGCTGCGGTACTGTGTGCGGTTCGAGCCAAACGCGATGCGCGTGCCGTCCGGCGAGAACTGGGGCGAGTGGTGGACCGCCGGATGGTTGGTGACGCGATGCACCCTACCGCCCGGCACCTCCGAGTAGTAGACGTCGAACTGGCCGTCGCGGTTTGAGACATACGTCACCTTGCTGCCATCCCACGCCCAGGCGTAGTTCTCGTGCAGGTATCCGGGCGCGCCGGTGACGTCTCGCGGCTCCCCGCTGTCCGGGCTCACCACGTAGATCTGGTAATTCTCGTCGCCGCCGATGTCCTGCAGGTACGCGATCAGATCGCCCCGCGGCGACCACTTTGGAATAGTCGAGGCTTCGCTCGACTGCGTGATCTGCCTGGGCTCGCCCCCGTCGATCGGCAGCAGATAGATCTGCGACACGCCACTGACAGTGCTGCCGAAGACGATCTGCTTACCGTCCGGCGACACGTCGAGACCGGTGATGGCGCCGGTGCGGATCAGATTTTCGGGTTTGAGCTCGTGGGGCATGGAAAAACCTCCGGTGGGGAATACACGGTTCGGCGCCTGACCTTCCGTACCCGCGCTAACGGCGCCGCGCGGAGCGGCTGCTGAGGGAGGCGCAGTAAGGGCCGTACCTCATTGTACGGCTGCTGTGAGGCGGCGGAACTCGATACACTGGATTGCGAGGCATCCTTGGGGAGGAAGATCGCACTGAAAGCCTGGGGAGGCTCTCCATGCATATCTCACCCTACCCCGCATTGGGCGATGCCTCGTTTTCTTTGTTCTCTTTCAGCCCCTGGTGACTACCGAGAACTAATGAGAAGCACGGCTCGGACGATCGACGAGTGGCAGGCACCATGGCCGAGAACTCTGCAGTTCCCCCTGTAACGACTCGCTCCATCGGCAGCGCGGTGATCCATGTGCTCTCCGAGGGAGTTAGTCCGGCGGCGCACGGTCATATTCACTCGCCAGGTGTGCCGGAAGACGAATGGCGTCTCGCCATGCCCGATGCGGACGCCGAGGGAAACGTCCTGCTCGGCATGAACGTCATCCACATCGCCGTGGGCGGCGCGTCCATCCTGGTCGATACCGGAGTAGACGATCCAACAATGGAGGCGTCCCGGGCCAGCATCTTCGAAGCGGCCGCGCGCACCGGTGCGCTGGTCGTCTTTGCCCACGCACCATTTCCCGCCTGAGGACGTGTGATTCGTCATGAGACGGGCTATCGCTGGCAGCCTGGCTGATTACCGGCGCAATGTTAGACCGCTGCGACCTCCGCCGTCGAAATTAGCGCCACGTTGCTAGGACTTTCAGGCCGGGAGAGAGCTTGACGAGCATCGCTGGTGCACGAACCGCGCTGTGACCATCCCAGTCGTGGGAGACAGTGACGTACAGGTTACCGTGGGCATCGTAGCCTGGCGTTCCAACCGGCCCAAAGCCCGGCGGAGCCTGCCACTGATGCAGAGGGACACCCGACGGAGAAAGCTTGATCAGCATCTCGATTGAGGGGTCAGCGACAAAGATGTTGCCGGCGCCGTCGATACCGACGCCTTCCGGGTAATCCAGGGTGGGATAGAGGCTGGGTAGCTGCGGACCAAAAACGGCGAGCTGCTTCCCTGACGGTGAGTACTTCACGATGCGGCTATCGCGATGATCGTTGACGTACATGTTGCCCTTGTTGTCCACGACGACGCCCACCGGGTGGTTGAGCTGGCCGGGAGGGATTGGCTGCGGCGGGTTGTGGTCCTGACTGGCGCAGGCAACATGACCCCGAGAGTGTGGACATTCCTTGCCAAACGTCGCCAGCAGCCGCCCGGCGGGAGAGATCTTTCCCACAAGAGAACTGAAGAAGGCGGTGGTATACATGTTCCCCTGGGCATCAAGAGCGATGCCCATCAGCCCGCAGCCCTTCCCATCTGTATTTCTGTTCGGTGCATACCAGATAAACACTGGCTTTCCTGCCGGCGAGAGCTTGACGATGCGGTAGCCGCGGCAGTCAGCGACGTAGATGCTCCCCTGCTTGTCCACCGCAATTCCGGTGAGCTCCGAGCTGTTAGGAACCTTCGGGTCCGGGGGCACCAACCACCGGGCGAGCGTCTGGCCGCTGGGCGAGAGCTTGACAATTCTCTTTGCGGCTCGATCCGCCACGTACACGTTTCCCCGTGTGTCGACGGTGGCTCCGTCGAGCCAGGTGAAACGGCTCGAGGTGACCGTATGGCACACCTTCACCCGCTTTTTCGTGCCGTGGACTATCTTGCTGACCGTCTTGCAGATCTTCTTTTCTGTAGGTGCGTAAGCTCGCCCCGACGCGAACACCGCGTGAGAGCGTGGAGCGCCGATACCGGTTGCCACGATAAACAGTGCCATGGCGATCAGCCAGAAGCGTTTCATGATTTGTTCTCCTGAGCTGTGAAGCGGGAGGACAAGAACTCGTCGGCCACTCCCACCTACCCTCACCACGTGCTGGGGACTGCCACGGAGTAGCACTTCCCCCCGTTGTTGTCGATCTCCGTGCCGGCTGACGTCACAGTCACGGTCTCGTACCAGTAGGTGGCTCCAGGCTGGATGCCGTTGTCACCCACCGTTCCTGGGAGGTCGTTCCCGCTTACCACGACCGAGTGCTGTGCTGTTCCAGCATGGAGGTCACGCGTCGCAACCTCGACCAGCCCAGAGCAGCCGGGGCCCGACCCGAAATAGACCTCGCCCTGCCCCGGTGCGGTGCTGGTAAATGAGACCGTGAAAGCCCCCGATGCCCCGAGTCCACTCGCGGGGGTCACGGCTCCCCGTGCCACCGTCTCGGCAAGCTGCAGCCGGCCAATCTGGTGGACGGCGTCGAAGGAGCGGCTCGGAGGGTACCCCTGGCCATGTTCGGTGAACCAGATGGCGCCATCCGGGCCGGTGATGATATGGTATGGCACGCTATTCGGTGTGGGAACGGCATAACGGGTGACGGTGCCGTCCAGCGCCATCCGCCCGACCTCGTTACTCCCGTAGCCGGTAAACCAGATGGCGCCATCCGGGCCGGGCGTGATCCCCACGGGACCCATCCCGGCGGGCAGGGGGAACTCAGTGATGGCACCGGTCGTGGTGATCCGGCCGAGCTTGTTCGCACCGAACTCCGTAAACCAGATCGCGCCGTCTGACCCCACGGCGAGACGGAGGGTGCGGCTCTGCGCGGTTGGGATCGGATATTCGGTTAATCGGCCGCTGGTTGTGATCCGTCCGATCCGGTTACCGCCCGACTCAGTGAACCAGAGAGCGCCGTCCGGGCCAACGATGAGGCCGAGGGGATTGCTACCGGCGGATGGGAGCGGGTACTCAGTGTACGATCCATCCGCTGCTCGGCGAGCAATCTTGTTCGCACCCGTTTCTGTGAACCATAGAGCGTGATCCGGACCGGCGGTAATTGCACCCAGGAATCCGGGGGAGGGCACCGGGTATTCCGAGACTTGTCCCCCCATAGTGATCCGCCCAATCTTCTGGACGTTGTCCTCAGTGAACCATATCTGCCTATCCGGTCCAACACCAAGGAAACCCTGCACGCAGCAATTGGGACTCGGGATCCGGTACTCGGTGATCTGTCCGCCAATCGTGATGCGTCCGATCTTGTTGGCTGATGCCTCGTGAAACCACAGGGCGCCACCCGGCCCGACGACGATGCCGTGGGGGATGCTGTCCGGCGACGGCACGGGATATTCGGTGATGCAGCCGGATGGGCAGGTCAGTCCAGATGCGGCGTCGGCGCCCTGCCCCAGGGCCTCGCTGCCGGCGAAGAGCGAGCCTACGGCGAGGACGACAGCGGGTGCAAGCGCGGAATACTTTCTCATTTTACTGTTCCCTTCAAGACTGTTCGCCGTGTTGCTGAAGGGAGAGCCCAAAGCGGCTGTTCCCGTCGTCCAGTCTCCTCCCATGCAGCCGCGATGACCACGAAATAAGCTCACAGAATGTTCACAATTTGCCCGAAATTCGGTGGCGACAGTCGCCAGACACCGATGCTAGGATGGTGACACAATAGTTCTCTGACGCTCCGGAAGAGGGAAGAATCGAGGCGTGGCTACCCAGGGAACCGCCCGACTGGGGGATCTGCTCAAGCAATTCCGGCTGGCAGCCGGTCTTACGCAGGAGGAACTGGCCGACCGTGCCGGAGTGAGCGCCCGAAGCGTCAGCGACCTGGAACGCGGGCTAAGTCGAACGCCGCGACCGAGCACGATACGACGCCTTGTGGATGCGCTTGAGCTAACTCCGGCGCAACGCACGATGCTTCTGCTGGCTGCTCCGCAAGAAGACGGCGCTAATCCCTCCCCGACTCTGGCCGCCAAGGCACCGACCCGCCATGTCGTGTTCCCACTGCCTCGTCTGCGCGTTGCTGTACCAGCGGCCGTCTGCCTGGTTGCACTAGCTCTTGGTGGCCTGGTCATGACCCTGCGGGCCGCCGGATCGTCGTCGGGTACGGGTGGCGTGCACAGTACGGCGCGGGCGCCGATCGTTCTCGGCACGTGGGGCTCGCCAACCTCACCATCCGGGCGACCGGCCACGCCCGATGGGGTGATCGCAGCGGCGCTCCCCGCGCCGAACGGGACTGGCTACGCCCTCGCCTTCGGTGCGACCATAACTGTGCTGCGATTCTCGGTGACGGGCCAGCAGCTCTCGTCCTGGACCATTCCCGGTACGAAGCCCGATGATTTGATCCGCGTCGGCGACGGCAAGGTCGACACGCAGGGGAACCTCTGGGTGACAACGGATCAGAACGACGTGCGGGAGTACTCGCCGGATGGGCAGCTCCTGGCGCGTTGGGGTGGCGCGGGATTCAGTCCCAATCCGGGCCAGTTCTGGTATCCCCTCGGGTTGGGTCTCGCGAGCAACGGGGAGGTGGTGGTGGGCGACGCGGGCAGCCACCGTATTCAGGTCCTCACTGCGGCGGGGAAGCCCATCCGCCAGTGGTCGGGTCCGGGGATCTCTCCTGAGCGACTGCAGAATTTCGTGCCACGCGCGATCGCCATGGATAGGCAGGATGACGTGTACGTTCTGGACACGGGGAACTTTGGGGTGGGGAACTATCAGGTCGAGAGGTTCTCGTTGCAGGGCAAGCTGCTGGCTATCTTGCATCCCCCGGGCCTGAGATACGGGATTGGGAATTGCAGCCCGGACCTCACCACTGATTCGCAGGGCAACGTCTACGTCCTCGACTGTGGCGCGAACAAGAAGTCCATCCGCATTGACAGGTTCGATGCGCTCGGGCGGAAGCTGGCTGCGTGGACCTCCCTGGGCTCCCATCCACGCGTGTCCGGGGAGATGACAATCATGCGCTTCAACAGCCAGGAGATTGGCTACGCCTCCGTCCTGGGTAGCCCTGCTGTCCTGAAGATCGACGAGGCAGGCCACGTCCTCGCTGCCTGGACCGCCCAGCACCTGTGGCAGCCACTCTTTCGATCTCCACGTGCTGTGGCGGCAGATCAAGCGGGTAACGTTTTCGTGAGCGACAGCGGACTGGTGGTGAGATTGTCCCCTGGTGCGCAGACGGTACGCCCCTGGCGTGCCGTCGGGGTGGGAATATCGCCGTCCGCCCCATCAGACATCGCGATCGATCGCCGTGGCCGTATCGTCGCGTTGGATGCGCTCGCGGGCAGAGTGGTCACCTACTCTGCCTCAGGTAGGCTGCTCGGCACGTGGGGGAGGAGCGGCAGCGCCCCCGGCGACCTGGTCCAGCCGAGTGCACTTGGCGTTGACGGCCAGGGGAATATCCAGGTCCTCGACGTCGGCGACAACCGAGTTAAGACGTTCAGCCCGTCGGGCGGGCTGATCCGTTGGTGGAGCGTAGACCCGTATGGACAGACAAGCGTCCGAGGCGGCATGGCGGTCAACAGCCAGGGAGACGTCTACCTGGCCATAGATAACCGCATCCTTGAGCTGTCGCCACAGGGCCTACCTCTCCACTCCTGGGGGAACAACGGAACCGGTCCAGAGCGATTTCTCGACATCCGGGGCGTCGCCGTTGACGACAAAGGTAACGTCTACGCGACCGATGCCGTCCAGAACAGCCTCCAGGTCTTCT